>NZ_JBNYXT010000019.1:0-92672 GCF_051380795.1 Janthinobacterium leeuwenhoeki | reverse complement strand
GTTTCGCTGCTGGACACCCAGCAGCGCTTCCAGCTTGTGAAATGAACCGCCGTATGCGGAACCGCACGTACGGTGGTGTGAGAGGGCGGCTGAGGTAACTCAGCCCCCTACTCGATTTTTTTTACCTTTCGCAAATTCTGCAAAGCAACAGTTTTCCTCGAATTATTGCAGGTAAAACATTCAATTGCCAATACAATAATTTTATGTTGTAAAAAAACGCCATTGATCATTTTTAAAAACGACGATATTAATAAATATAAGACTGCAATTTAACATTTAAATTAAATATTCTTCTGTATCTATAATTTATTGCCAAATCCGACACGGTTGAGGTGCATTTTTTCTTGCTGAGACGACATAATGTTTGCCTCGACAAGTCATAAGTGCATTTATAACAATATTGCGCTAAGTAGTCTTCCACCTCCCACCGACGTGGTTCCGCCTACCGTACATGAGCACCGCTAGCCCTCTATCCGATGGCTTGATACGTGCTCGTGTACTGCTTGTCGTTATTAAAACTACTACGGAGTAATTGTTACAATGGCATTTAAAGAAAAAATTGGCGTGCGCAGCGTACGCCTGGCCCTGACCGTCCTGGCAGGTAGCGTCTTGTTCTCTGGCCAATCAATGGCGGACGAAGCAATTCAAAAAGTTGAAATTACCGGTTCGAGTATCAAGCGTATCGCCGTCGAAGGTGCACTGCCAGTGCAGCGCCTGACGCAAGAAGCGATCGCCCGTACCGGCGCCACCACCGTTGCTGATCTGGTGCAAAGCCTGCCAGCAATGCAAGGCTTCACCATCGGCGCCGTTGCCGCCGGTTCCAACTCGGGTGGCCGCACCAGCGCGTCGATCCATGACATCGGTGAAAGTTACACCTTGGTCCTGCTGAACGGCCGCCGTATCGCGCCACAAGGCTCGGGCACCTCCGTCAACCTGAACGCCATTCCGATGAGCGCGGTTGAACGCGTCGAGATCCTGACCGACGGCGCTTCGGCCCTGTACGGCTCGGACGCCATTGCCGGCGTCATCAACTTCATCCTGAAGAAAAACGTCCAAGGCGGCACCCTGGAAGCCACCTACGGCGGCCCGGAAGATAAAGGCGGCAACGCCTGGAACACCAACGTCACCTATGGCTTCGGCGATCTGGACGAAGACCGCTTCAACGTGCTGGTATCGTACCGCCACGACGAGCAGTCGAAACTGAAGGCAACGGACCGCAAGTTCGCCCGTTCGTCGTACATTCCTGTCAGCTACGGCGGCAAGAACTACATCTACGACCGCACCAGCTCCTCGACGGCACCGGCCAACGCCACGGTCGCGTTCAAGGACAAGAACACGCTGCCAGTCACGTTCAGCCCATACCTGGCAGCAAACAAAGGTGGTTGCGCGCCAAGCAACTACGTCATGGCAAACAATAACCAGGCTTGCGGCTTCGACGGCGGCTCGACGGTTGAAATCGTTCCAGAATCGAAACGCGACAGCCTGTTCACACGCGGCACCTACAAACTGACGGAAAACCTGAATGCGTTTGCCGAAGTTGCCCTGTCGCGCTACGACCTGACCGCGCGTATCGCCGCCAACCCGGTGCCGATCACGATCGCCAAAGATAGCGCCCTGTACAACACCTACGTCAAGCCTAGCCTGACGCCAGCGCAGCAAGCGGACGTCAAGACCGTCACCGCCAACTACCGCATGGTCGACTGGGGCACCCGCGCCAGCAACACCATCACCGACACCAAGCACTTTGTGGTTGGCGTAGAAGGCGAAGTGGGCGAGTGGAACGTGGAATCGGCCCTGACCTGGTCGCAAAACGCGATCGACGAGCGCTATGTTGGCGGTTACGCCAAGAACGCCGACTTCGTCGCGATGCAGCGAAATCCTCAGTTCAACCCGTTCCTGCCAGCCGGCAGCGCATCGCCAGAACTGCAAAAGCTGATCAATAGCTCCCAATTCAACGGTTCGATCCGTACGGCATCGACCACCATGCGCGGCATCGACGCACACGGTTCGCGTGAACTGTTCTCACTGCCAGGCGGCAAGGCTAACATCGGTATCGGTGGCGACTATCGTGAATACAACTACGAGCAATCGCCAAGCGCCGGCGCCAGCACCAGCACGATCTACAACTTCAACACGTCGCCACGTTACGACCTGACCCGCGAGACTTATGGTGTATTTGCCGAATTGCTGGCACCAATCACCAAAACGATCGAAGTGAGCCTGGCCGGCCGTTACGATACCGTGACGAAGATCGACAACGGTGTCGTCAACAAGTCCATCGGTAAAGACCAAAGCGCCAACACCTATAAAGTGACGGCACGCTGGCAGCCAATCCAGCAATTGCTGGTACGCGGCTCCTACGGCACGGGCTTCAAGGCGCCAAGCATGCTGGACATCGGCCAGCCCCTGGTCAACAACGGCTTCACCGCAAAACCATGGAACTGCCCGTTCCCAGGCGATGCCATGTGCCGTCCGCCAGCAACCCAGTACAACCAATTGGCTGGTGGTAACGAAAACCTGAAACCGGAAAAATCGAAACAGTACACCGTCGGTTTCCGTATTGAGCCAAGCTCGGCATTCTCGTTCGGTGCCGACCTGTGGGATGTGAAGATCACCGATGCGGTTTCGGCAGTGAGCGAATCCCAGGCCTTCAACAACCCAAGCCTGTACCGCGACCTGTTCGGCACCTACACCGAACCATCGACCGGCAATACCTACTATGCATTCAAGTCGCTGTCGCTGAACATCGGCCAAACGCATAACCGCGGTATCGACTGGGACATGACGGCACGCAAGCGCTTTGACTTCGGCAACTTCACGGCGAACCTGAGCGGCACCCATATGCTCAAGGCCGACTACACCGTGCCAGGTACCAAGGACCAGTGGACAACCAACATGAACTACTTCGGTATCACCGATGCAGTCACGTTCCGTAACCTGGCCAAGCTGAACCTGAGCCTGGAATCGGGCAAGCTGACCAACAGCGTCATCATCAGCTACCGTAACGGCTATACCGACGCTTCGGCCGAGGTAATGGACGCAGCGACCCGGAAACTGGAAAAAATCCGCCTGGCCGTGCCTTCGTACACCACCATCGACTGGCAAGGTCGTTATGTGTTCGACAGCAAGAAGTCGATCCGCGCTGGTATCAAAAACCTGTTTGACCGCGCACCACCGCTGTCCCTGCGCACGTCGTCGGGCCACCAGGTTGGCTTCGACCCACGCTACGCCGATCCAATGATGCGTTCGTTCTACATCACGGGCCAAATCAAGTTCTAAGTTGACTCTGTCAATCTGAACTGAATGGCGAAGGGCCTTGCAACTGCAAGGCCCTTTTTTTAATGCCGCGCCTGGCACCATGCACAGACGAAAAAAAGGAGCCGCAGCTCCTTTTCCGTACCTGTATAACTGCTTTTATGCAGTCGCTTCGCCACCCAGTGCTTCCACCACGTCGGCCATCAGCTTGGCGAGCTCGCCCGTCATCAGCATCACGTCGCCATCGAAACGCTCGTCGTCGTTCTTCGTGCTCGATTCCGTTTCCTTGATCACGTCCAGCGGCTTGACGCTCTTGATGGCCAGGGATTCGGTTAGCACGAAGGAAATCTTGTCGTTCCACGTCATGGCCAGGCGCGTGCATTGCTTGCCGGCCGCGATGTGGCGGCGCACGTCGTCCGCTTCCAGGGTGTGGCGCACGTAGCGCACGGTGGCCTTGCTTTCGCCCGTTGCCCGCAATTCCGTATCCATGTCGACCGTAAAGCCGGCCGGCGCGTCGTCGGCCTGCAGCCATTCCGTCATCACCGCCACCGGCGAGCGCTGCACGCGCAGGCTTTCCAGCGGCAGTTTGTCGACTGCTTTCAACAGCAGCTTGATGACTTCATCGGCCTTTGCCGGGCTGGCGGCATCGACCACCAGCCAGCCATTGACGGGGTCGATCCACGTCCAGACGTTGCTGCGGATGCTGAAGGCGCGCGGCAGCAACTCGTCGGCCACGCGCTCCTTCAATTCTTTCATGGCTTTCTTGCCAGGGGCAAAGCCTTGCGCTTCTTCCATCTCGGCAGCGCGGGCCTTGGCCACCTGGTTGATGACGGTCGCTGGCAACAGTTTCTTTTCCGTGCCCAGCAAGATCAGCATCTGCTTGTTGACCACATGGACCAGGCCGCCGTTCGGGCGTGGCGTATCCCAGCCCTGGCGCATCAGATCCATGCTGGTCGCCGGCGTAAATTTGTTCGAGGACAAGGCCTCTTCCAGTTGTTCTGGCGTATAGGCCCATGGTGCGGGCAGGCGGTAAATCTGAAGATTCTTGAACCACATAGTTTTTGTCTTCCGTTTGTTTCAGTAGTGCCAGGGGAACGCCATTCTACACTTTCGACATGAAAATGCCGTCAAAAGCGCGGTCTGGCGCGGTATGTGTCTTACAGGAAACGTTGCTACAGGGCCGGGAACAACTCGGCCTGGGCGGGAACCTGGCGCGTCACGATGGCCGGGTCGCACAGGGTCGAGATGCGCACGCCCAGCAGGCGGATTTTCTTTTCAAATGGCACGCGCCGCAAGCAATCGCGGCTGGCGCGCAGGATGGCGGCCGCGTCCGCCGTGGCGCTGGGCAAGGTAATGTCGCGCGTGACGGTGCTGAAATCCTCGAAGCGCAGCTTGATGCCCACCGTGCGCCCCGCCAGCGACTGTTTATCCAGGTCGCCCGCCACGCGCGTGCACAGGCTTTCCAGCTTTTCCGACAGGGTGGCGCGGTCGCGCACCACCTGCAAGTCGCGCTCGAACGTCGTTTCGCGGCTGACGGACTTGGTTTCCCGGCTCGTCTGCACGGGGCGATCATCGAGGCCCAGCGCCGCCTGGCGCAGCCAGCCCGTGTACAGGTCGCCAAACTGCGTGCGCAGCATGGCCATGTCGGCCCTGGCCAGCTCGCCGATGGTAATAATGCCCAGCGCTTCCAGCTTGGCCGTCGCCTTCGGGCCGATGCCGTTGATCTTTTTCGCCGGCAAGGACCACACGCGCGTTTCGATATCCTCGGGCGACAACATGGTGAGCCCGTCGGGTTTTTCCAGGTCAGAACAGATTTTCGCCAGCAATTTGTTCGGTGCCAGGCCGATCGAGCACGACAGGCCCGTCGCCTCGAACACGGCCGCCTTCAGGCGCGCCGCCATGGCCGGCGCCTGCTCGCCGTATTCGGTCAGGTCGACATAGATTTCATCGATGCCCACGTTCTGGATGATGGGGCACAACTGGGCCACGGCTTGCTTGAAGCGGGCCGAATACTCGCGGTAAGCCTCGAAATCGGCTGGCAACAAAATACTGTCGGGCGCCAGCTTGGCCGCCTTCATGATGCCCATGGCGGAAAACACGCCAAACTTACGCGCCGCATACGTCGAGGTGGTGACGACGCCGCGCCCCACGTAATCGCGCATGCGCGCAAACTGCCGCGTGCCGTCAATCTGTAGCACCGGTTGCTGCAAGCGCCCGCCGCCGATGACGACGGCTTCGCCGCGCAACTCCGGATATTTCAACAGTTCCACGGAGGCGAAGAAGGCGTCCATGTCCAGGTGGGCTATCCAGCGGCGGGCGGGTGGCTCGGGAAGTGGGGAGGCAGATGCGGTCAAGGACACCTCGCGGCAAGATACTGTAGTTATATACAGTATCGCTGGAAATGCCCATGGATGCAAGTTGAAACGCACGCGCACCGCAGTTGCTTTTCTCAATGACAAGATTACAATCCTGACACAACTATTCAAAGGAGTCGCCTTGTCCATCACCCATCACGCTGCGCGCCGCCGGTCCGTCTGGTCATCCATCCTGCCGGCCCTGCTGCTGTCCACGCTGGCGCCATCCGCGCTGGCCGCCGCCACTGCCACCGCACCTGTCGCCGCCAAGACGGCCTGGCAAGAAACGCGCCACGGCACGGTCGTCACGGACGACTACCGCTGGCTGCAAAAGAAAACCGATCCTGCCGTCATTGATTACCTGAATGCGGAAAACGCCTACACAGCCGCCGTCACGGCCCCGATCCAGCCGCTGGCCGACAAGGTGACTGCGGAAGTCAAGGGACGCATGCAGGAAGTGGACTTGTCCGTGCCTGCGCGCCAGGGCAATTTCTACTATTACACGCGCACGGAAGCGGGCAAGCAATACGCTATCCACTGCCGCCGCCCAGTCGGCGCGGGTGGCGCCTATGATGCGCAGGCGGCTGAGGAAATCCTGCTGGACCAGAATCAATTGGCCGAAGGCCACAAATTTTTTGCCGTGCGCGCGTTTGCCATCAGCCCGAATGAACAGCTGCTGGCCTACACCACCGACACGACGGGTTTCCGCCAGTACGAACTGCACGTCAAGGATTTGAAGACGGGCAAGTTGTTGGGCGATAGCATGCCGCGTGTCACGTCCCTGGCCTGGGCGGCGGACAATGCCACCCTGATGCTGACGCAAGAAGACGCCACCACCAAGCGCGCGGACCGATTGTTCCGTCTGGCCCTGGGCGGCACGCCGCAGCAGGTCTACCACGAGCCGGTGGAACAGTTCGCCATCGGCGTGAGCCGCACGCGCGACCAGCGCTACTTTGTGCTCACCGCGCGCAGCACGGATACCAGCGAAGTGCTGCTGCTGCCAACGAGCAAGCCGCAAGGCAGTTTCCAGTCCGTGCTGAAACGCGAAAAGGGTCACCGCTACGGCATCGAGCACCGCGACGGCCAGCTGTATATTCTCACCAACAAGGAGGCGAAGAATTTCCGCGTCGTCAGCGCGCCATTGTCTGCGCCGCAGCCGAAACACTGGAAGAGCGTCGTGCCGCACAACAAGGATGCCGTGATCCAGTCCATCGACGTCTTCCAGGGCTACCTGGTGGTGATGGAAAAGGCGCGCGCCCTGAACCGCGCGCGCATCTTTGATTTTGCGCAAAAGAATTGGAAGACGGTGCAGTTCGACGACCCCGTCTACCTTGCCACGGCGGCCGGCACGCCGGAATTTTCCGCCACGCAATTTCGCATGTCCTACCAGTCGCCCGTCACGCCGCCCACCGTCATCGACGTCAACATGCAAGACGGCAAGCGCACGGTGCTGAAGCAGCAGGAAATCGTCGGCGGCTTTGACGGCAGCCGCTACACCACGCAGCGCCTGTGGGTGAAGGCGCGCGATGGCGTGCAAGTGCCGCTGTGGGTCGTCTACAGGAAAGGCGTCAAGCTCGACGGTTCCGCGCCGCTGCTGCTGTATTCGTACGGCTCGTATGGCATTTCCACGGAAGCCAGTTTTGCCATCAGCCGCATCAGCCTGCTGGACCGTGGCGTCATCTATGCGCAGGCGCATATCCGCGGCGGCACCGACATGGGCGAAGCCTGGCATGAGGACGGCATGCTGATGAAGAAGAAAAACACCTTCAATGACTTCATCGACAGCGCCGACTACCTGGTGCGCGAAAAATGGACCAGCCCGAACCGCCTGATCATCCAGGGTGGCAGCGCGGGCGGCTTGCTGATGGGCGCCGTCGTCAACATGCGCCCCGATCTGTTCCACGCCGTGCATGCGGCCGTGCCGTTTGTCGACGTAATGAACACCATGATGGACGCCAGTCTGCCCTTGACGACGGGTGAATACCTGGAATGGGGCGACCCGAACCAGAAGGCGGCCTACGATTACATGCTCAGCTACTCGCCCTACGACAACATTGCACGCAAGAATTATCCAGCCATGCTGGTGACGACGGGCCTGAACGACAGCCAGGTCATGTACTGGGAACCGGCGAAATATGTGGCCAAGCTGCGCGCGCATAAAACGGACAGCAATCCCTTGTTGCTGAAAACGAATATGGGCGCCGGCCACGGCGGCGCGTCGGGCCGCTATAACGCCATCGCCGAGAACGCATTCAATATGGCGTGGATGCTGTCCCAGTGGAATATCACGGAATAATGGAAAAAAGCGCTTGCAGAAGGATTTCGCCCGTCCTATAATAGCGCCTCTTCCAGACGTGGTGACAAACGTCGGGATGGTTTTCTGAGACAAGCAACGGGTGCTTAGCTCAGTTGGTAGAGCGGCGCCCTTACAAGGCGTAGGTCGGGAGTTCGAGCCTCTCAGCACCCACCAAATCAGAAAACTGTCCAGTGCTTCATGGATCAGCAATACAGATCATACGAGCTTGGAGTGGTAGTTCAGTTGGTTAGAATACCGGCCTGTCACGTCGGGGGTCGCGGGTTCGAGTCCCGTCCGCTCCGCCAATAAAAGAAAAGCCCTTTGGTTCTCTGAACCGAAGGGCTTTTCCCATTTCAGAAGCAGAAAAAGCGCCAGTCCTCCCTCTCTCCGAACATTTTTGCGTTTTTCAGCAAAAAAACTGCTGTTAACCCTCAAGAATAGTTGCACAAGTGGGAAAGCGCCCCCTATAATAGTGCCTCTTCCAGACGTGGTGACAAACGTCGGGATAGTTTTCTGGGTATGCGGGTGCTTAGCTCAGTTGGTAGAGCGGCGCCCTTACAAGGCGTAGGTCGGGAGTTCGAGCCTCTCAGCACCCACCACCAATACAGAAAATTATCCAGTGCTTCATGGATCAGCAACACAGATCATACGAGCTTGGAGTGGTAGTTCAGTTGGTTAGAATACCGGCCTGTCACGTCGGGGGTCGCGGGTTCGAGTCCCGTCCGCTCCGCCAATAAAAGAAAAGCCCTTTGGTTCTCTGAACCGAAGGGCTTTTCCCATTGTGGGGTCAGATTCTCAACACCACCAACGTCAACTTCAGAGCTAACTTATCCGGGGGGCTGACCCCGGCTGTTAGAATCAGCCCGCCTCCTGACTCTGCCGCTCCTGCCTTGCCGGGCTTGCTCAGCCTCACGGCGCGCGGGCGTGTCGTCCTCGTCGTCCTGTCCATCCTTGCCTGGCGCCGGACGTGCCGCTGGCGGCCACGGTGGAAATATAGACAGGAAATACAGCTTTGCAGATCGACCAAGGACAGCTTACGATGCCGTGTTGCAAAATCCGGTGATCCCGGTGCCACCACCACCATAAAACGGCGCGCTTATTCAGTGCGCCAGGCTTATTCTTGGAGATTAATATGTTGAACACCCACCGCAGCGCCCTGGCGATGTTGTGCGCCGCCTTCGCCGCCTTCGCCGCCTCGGCCATCGCGGCCGGCCCCACGGGCACGGCCGCCGACTATGGCAGCAGCGCCCCGCACGCCGCCGCGCAGCGCAGCATCGAGCTGCAGCCCGACACCCGCCACATCAACGTCACGCGCGGCGAAACCGTCACCATCGCACGCGCCGGCCAGCGTTTTACGTGGCACGTGCAAACTTTCAGCAACAGGACCGTCTTCGCCCTGAGCGACATCGCGCCGAAGGACATGCCCGTCGATGGCGTGCAGGTGTATGTGGCCGGCAATCCCCTGTACGCGGGCAGCTGATTTCCTGCGCCCATAAAAAAACCGGAACCACCTTGCGGCGTTCCGGTTTTTTTACGGCAGGACAGCTTACGCCGTCAGCGCTTCCTTGGCTGCGGACTCTTCGACCACTTCCTCGTCATCCGAGCGGATCAGGTGGTCAAAGGCGGACAGGGCTGCCTTGGCGCCTTCGCCGGTGGCGATGATGATCTGCTTGTACGGCACCGTGGTGACGTCGCCGGCCGCAAACACGCCGGGGATCGAGGTCTGGCCGCGGGCGTCCACTTCGATTTCGCCGTGGCGCGACAGCGCTAGTGTGCCTTTCAGCCACTCCGTGTTCGGCACCAGGCCGATTTGCACGAAGACGCCTTCCAGCTCGACCTTTTTCGATTCGCCGCTGACCCGATCCGTGTAGCTCAGGCCATTGACGATCTTGCCGTCGCCGTGGATCTCGGTGGTTTGCGCCGAGGTGATCACGCTCACGTTAGGCAGGCTGTGCAGCTTGCGTTGCAGCACCGCATCGGCGCGCAGTTCCGCGCCGAACTCGATCAGGGTCACGTGTTTCACCAGGCCGGCCAGGTCGATTGCCGCTTCCACGCCCGAGTTGCCGCCACCGATCACGGCCACGCGCTTGCCCTTGAACAAGGGACCATCGCAGTGCGGGCAGTAGGCGACACCGTGGTTGCGGTATTCCTTCTCGCCCGGCACGTTGATTTCGCGCCAGCGGGCGCCGGTGGCCAGGATGACGGTCTTGGCTTTCAAGATGGCGCCATTCGCCGTTTCAATCTCGATCAGCTTGCCTGGCGTCAGCTTGCTGGCGCGCTGGGTGTTCATGATGTCGACGTCATAGGTCTTGACGTGCTGTTCCAGCGCCATGGCAAACTTCGGACCATCCGTTTCCTTGACGGAAATAAAATTCTCGATGGCCATGGTGTCGAGGGTCTGGCCGCCGAAACGCTCGGCCAGCACGCCCGTCTTGATGCCTTTGCGGGCCGCGTAGATGGCCGCTGCCGCGCCGGCAGGGCCGCCGCCGACGATGAGTACGTCAAAGACGTCTTTCTTGCTCAAAGCTTCCGCCTGGCGTGCGCCGGCGTTGGTGTCGAGCTTGGCGAGGATTTCCTCGACATTCGTGCGGCCCTGGCCAAAGTGCTGGCCATTCAGGAACATCATCGGCACAGCCATGATCTGGCGCGCTTCGACTTCTTTCGGGAACACGCCGCCATCGATGGTGGTGACTTTGATGCGCGGATTGATCACGGCCATGGCATTCAATGCCTGCACCACTTCCGGGCAGTTATGGCAGGAAAGCGAAATAAACGTTTCAAACTCGTAATCGCCGTCGAGGTTGCGGATCTGCTCGATCACGGCCTCGTCGAACTTGATGGTGTGGCCGCCCACTTGCAGCAGCGCCAGCACCAGCGAGGTAAATTCGTGGCCCAGCGGCACACCGGCGAAACGCACGCCGATGTCGGAGCCTGCACGGTTGATGCTGAATGACGGGACCCGTACGCCAGCGTCAAGGCGCTCGACCAGCGTGATCTTGTCGCTCAACAGGACTATCTCCTGGAGCAATTCCTTCATCTCGCGGGCTTTTGCGCTGTCATCGAGAGAAGCGACCAACTCAAGCGGATACACCACTTTTTCCAGGTAGGATTTCAGTTGGATTTTGAGGGTTGCATCTAACATGATTTTTTCTTCCTTTACAAATATTTAGGCGAATGCCGGGCCGGACGCCCGGTCCGGCATCGCGGTAACTACTTGTTTGCTACGTGCTGCATCGAGACTTAGATCTTGCCAACCAGGTCCAGCGATGGGGTCAGGGTTGCTGCGCCTTCCGTCCATTTGGCTGGGCAAACTTCGCCTGGGTGAGCGGCAACGTATTGAGCTGCCTTAACTTTGCGCAACAGTTCCGATGCGTCACGGCCGATGCCGTTGTCATGCACTTCCAGCACTTTGATGAAGCCGTCCGGGTTGATGACGAAGGTACCGCGCAGTGCCATGCCTTCTTCTTCGATCATGACTTCGAAATTGCGCGACAGGGTACCGGTTGGGTCGCCGATCAGTGCGTATTGCACTTTCTTGATCGCGTCCGAGGTGTCGTGCCATGCTTTGTGCGCGAAGTGCGAATCGGTCGAGATGCCGTAGACATCGACGCCCAGCTTCTGGAATTGATCGTGATGATCGGCCAGATCTTCCAGTTCGGTTGGGCAAACGAAGGTGAAGTCGGCTGGGTAGAACACGAATACCGACCACTTGCCTTTCAGCGACGCTTCCGTCAGGTCGACGAATTTGCCATTGTGGAATGCGGTTGCCTTGAATGGTTTAACTTGGGTATTAATGAGCGACATAGTCATTTCCTCTCGTGTGGTGAATCAGTAAGACTCTAGTGTAAGGGGTTTTAATCCATAAGCAAAATTGATTGTCACAATAGTTTCAATTGATTTTAGCTATCGTGACGCTATGGGAACTCCATGATAGGCAGTTCCCACAGGATTGGATAGCGGTGACAGTCGATACCCCTGTCGCCGCCTGGTGTTTAGTTTTTAAGCGAGTCTGGAACTTTTCCCCCGTTTTCCGCCAGCTTGATCATCACCTGGCGGTGCAGCCAGATGTTCATGCTGGCCGAGTCATTGGTGTCGCCCGTGAAGTGCAGCTCTTGCGCCAGTTCCTTGCGCGAAGCCAGGCTACTGTCGAGTTGAAGCAGTTTCATCAGGTCGACGATGGACGTGCGCCAATTGAGTTTTTCCGCGTTCTTGCTGGCCAGGTCGACCAGCACCACTTCCACGTCCACCACGGGCACGGCAGCCGCTGGTGCCGCAGGTGCAGGTGCGCCCGCCGGTGCGGCGGCAGGTGCGGTCGTGGCGGCGGCCGGCGTGGCGGCCGGAGCGGCATCGGACGAATGGTGGAAGATCTTATTGTAGATATTGCTGAAAATGCCCATGAGGTCACCTCGAGTTGAGTGAATGGAAGAAGAATTGCCTGCGCACCCGGTGTAAGTACCGGTGACAGCAAAGCCGGGCGCAGGCGCCAGCCTGTCGAGTATAAGCCCGTTCAAGCCGGGAGCCCTGTCCCGCAGGCTTGCGTCAGATCTGGTGGCAGGGCACACCTGTTTCAAGGGTGCAAGGGCCGCCGGGCGCGCAACAGCGCATCGAACGCTTCGATGGCCAGCGGCGGCGCAAACAGCTCGCCTTGCGCAAAATCGCAGCCGATCTCCAGCAGCCGCGCGCGCTGCTCTTCGGTCTCCACGCCTTCGGCGATGACCTGCAAGCCCAGCTTGTGGGCCATGGTGACGATGGCTTCGCACAGCACCAGTTCGCTGGCGCCGGGCGCCAGCTTGCGCACCAGCACGCCGTCGAGCTTCAGGTAATCGATGCCGCACTGCTGCAGCTGCGTCAGCGAGGCCTGGCCGCTGCCGAAGTCGTCGAGGGCGATCTGCAAGCCCGCTTCGCGCAAGTGCTGCAGGCGCGGCGCCATGCTATTGCCGCCAGGTAAAAGTACATCTTCGCGCAGGTCGAGCACGATGGCCGAGGCCGGCACCTCGAGCACCATCAGCTGGCGCAACCAGGTGCCGGGCGCCTCCACTTCGCGCTGCAGCTCCAGCGGCGACTGGTTCAGGCACAGTTGCAGCCCCGGCAAGCCGATGGTGTGGCCTTGCGCGCGCCAGCGCAGCAGTTGCGCGGCCGCCGTGCGCAGCACCCAGTCGCCGATCTCCACGATCAGGCCGCTGCTTTCAGCCAGCGCCAGGAAATCCGGCGGGCATACCACACCCCGTTGCGGATGCTGCCAGCGCAGCAAGGCTTCCGCCTTGGCAAGTTTTCCGCTATGCAGCTCGACGATGGGCTGGTAATACAGCTGCATCTGCTGTTCGCGCAGGGCCGCGCGCAAGTCCGCTCCCAGGCGCATGCGGTTGACGGCCGCCACCTGCATGGCGGGCGTAAAGTAGCTGTAGCGGTTGCGCCCCGTCCCTTTCGAGACATACATGGCCTGGTCCGCCTGCTTGAGCAAATCCTCGATCGTGCCCGCGTCGTCCGGATACAGGGTGATACCGATCGAGGCCGAGACGAAGGCCTGCTCCTGCCCCAGCAGGAAAGGTGCCAGCAAGCCGTCGAGTATCTGCCGCGCGATGCGGTCGACTTGCTGCAGATCATCGAGGTCGGACAGGATCACCGTGAATTCATCGCCGCCCAGGCGCGCCACCGTGTCCGTCTCGCGCACGCCCACGCGGATGCGCCGCGCCGCTTCGATCAGCAAGATATCGCCCTGGTGGTGGCCCAGGGTATCGTTGACTTCCTTGAAATGGTCGAGGTCGATGAACAGGATGGCCACGCGGCTCGCATCGCGCCGCCCCTGGGCCAGCGCCTGACGCAAACGCTCGTGGAACATGCGCCGGTTCGGCAATTGCGTCAGGGTATCGAAATTGGCTTGTTGCCAGATCAGCGCTTCCGTTTGCCGCTTGTCCGTCACGTCTTCCAGCATGCACAGGTGGTGCGGGCCGCCATGGCGCGCCGTGGCGATGGCCGTCACCGACGCATCGACCCACACCACGCCGCCATCGGGACGCACGATGCGCTTGGCGTGGCGAAAGCCGTGCAGACTGCGTGCCAGCAGCTGCGCCACCTGCTCTTGCTCGCCGGCCACATCGTCGGGATGGCTGATTTCCATCCAGCTCGTTTGCTTCATGTGTTCCAGGCTGCGCCCGCTGATGGCCAGGTAGCGTGGATTGATGTCGAGAAACTGTCCGCTCACGGTATCGATCAGGGCGATGCCCATGGGCGCTTGCTCGAACATGGTGCGAAAGCGCAATTCTCCCTGGCGGATGGTGTCCTCCGTGCGGCGGCGCTCGCGCGCCAGGTTGTTGAAGTGAAAGCCGGCCGACACGGCCAGCAGGCTGCCCGCCAGGCCCAGCGACAGGTACAGCCAATCCAGGTCGGCGCCTGGCACGGGGCGGTACAAAAAACCCTGGTAGGCGCGGCTGTCCGTGGCATTGCGTGGCAGCACGCCCATGCTGGCATACGTCTCGGCGATGTGCTGCCAGCGCTGGGGATTCATGTAGCCAAGTTCCACCAGCACGGGCTGCAGCAGCAATTCCATCTGCTGCGCCTCGTACAGCAGGTGCGCGCGGTCGTGGCGCTGGCTGTACTTGGCAAGAATCACGCGCGCCATTTCCTCGCGGTGCGTCATCGCGTATTGCCAGCCGCGCAGGCTGGCCGCGCGGAACGCTTGGACACGCTCGGGATGGCGGCGTAGTTCGTGCTCGCTGGTAAACAGGTTGTCGCCGTAGAAATCGATGCCAGCCGTGCGCGGCGTAAACTGGTAATAGGGAAAGCCCGCCCGGTCCAGATAATCCGGTTCGTTGGTGGAATACGCGGCAATCGCATCGACCTTGCCATCGATCAAATCGTCGATACGGTAGCTGGGCCGCAAGTGGCGCATCTGCTGCGGCGCGACGCCCATTTTCCCCAGGAACAGCGACACTTCATCAGATGCGGCCGCCACATCGTTGGCCGCGCCTATCATCACGGGCGCCCCCACCAGCTTGCGCACGTCGGGCGCGCCGCCCTGCTGGCGCATCAGCAGCACGCTGGGCGAATGCTGGAACACGACGGCCAGCACCACCACGGGCTTGCCCGCCAGCCGGCTGAGCAACAAGGTGCTGTTGCCCACGCCATACTGGGCTTGCCCCGTCAGCACTGCCTCCTCGGCACGCGGCCCGCCGCTGCCTTCGACCAGCGTGACCTCCAGCCCCGCCTCACGGTAATAGCCTTGCTCGATGGCCGCGTAATAGCCGGCGAACTGGAATTGATGCGTGAAATTGAGGTGCAGGGAGACGGCTTCCAGCGCCCGGGCGGGCGTGGCCAGGCACAGCAGCAGGAAGAAAAAGCCGCGCCAGCCGTGCACAAGCCTGCCGGCGGGCGGCAAGACAAAGCGGAAAGCGTCGGGGGCTTTCATCGGCATGGCGGAACACCACAGGAAGCTGCCGAGCTGGCAGGGTACGGCTATTGTAGCCGCCCCTTTTGCCGATGGATAATTATTTCAGTGAGGACAATAGCGTTGATGTTTTTGGCAGACAATTTCGCGTTTGTTTGCGCTAGAAAACGACGCCGGCCACCAGAATGACGTTGGCATACGGACTGCATTCCCCCGTGCGCACGATGGCGCGCGCGCTCTTGGACAGCTGCTTGAACTCCTCGTGCGTCACCTGGCGTGCATCGGGCAAGGCCAGGGCCGTCACCTGCGCCGCCATGGCCGGGTTGTGCTGCGGCAACTCGCTGGCCAGCAAGTGATACTCGACCTGCATTTCGCTCAGCACGGTGTTCACGGTATCGATGAAGCCGGGGATGCCGCGCGTCAGGGCCAGGTCGATCAGGGGCACGCCCGGCTGCGATGGCAAGCCCGCGTCGCCGATGACGAGCATGTCGCCATGGCCGAGCGATGCGATCAGTTGCGACAGTGCAATATTAAGCAAAGGTGATTTTTTCATGGGCGTGGTGTCGTTAGAACAGCTCGTGCAAGTAGGGGATCGAGGTTTGCGCGCCGTGCTTGGTGACGCTCCAGGCGGCCGCGCGCTGGCCTTGGCTGATCGCTTCGGCCTCGTCCATGCCGGACGCCAGGCCCGCCACAAAGCCGCCAATAAACGTGTCGCCGGCGGCCGTCGTGTCGACGGCTTGCACCACTTCGGCCGGGAACGTGGTATCGCCGCCATACAGAGCCGCATGCACGCCCTTGGAGCCGAGGGTGATGATGACGTTGTCGCTGCCCAGCTTTTGCAGGGCGGCCGCCAGCGCCTTGGCATCCGCACCTTCCGGGCTGACGCCGGCCAGCATGGCCGCTTCGATTTCATTCGGAATCAGGTAGTCGACCAGTTCCAGCACGCCTTCCGGCAGGCTGGCCGCCGGCGCCGGGTTCAGCACCACGGTCTTGCCCAGCGAACGGGCCAGCTTGATCGCGTGCACGACGGTGGCCATCGGCGTTTCCAGCTGCAGCACGACGATATCGGCCTGTTCGATCAGCTCTTTTGCCGCGTCAATGTGCGCGGGGCTTAATAAATCGTTGGCGCCGCCGGCGATCACGATGCTGTTCTGGCCATTGTCATCGACCAGGATGGAAGCGATGCCGGACGCCACGCCGGGCAAGGTGGTGATGTGGCTATCGATGATGCCGTCGCCCACTAACGCCGCGCGCAGGGTCGCGCCGAACGCGTCATCGCCCACGCAAGCGACCATGGCCACTTGCTGGCCACCGGCCTCAACCTTGCCGCTGAGGCGCGCGCAGGCCACGGCCTGGTTGGCGCCCTTGCCGCCAGGAATGGTTCGAAAAGCGCCACCCGTCAGGGTTTCGCCGGGGAGGGGCATGCGCGGCACGCGCAAGACCAGGTCCATATTGATGCTGCCGATAACCACGATCATGATGTCATTCCCATCAGTTCAGTTGCAGGTGAAGAAGTAGGTGCGGAAGAAGTGGCAGTGGCGGCCACGCTGGAGCCGCGCACATGCAGTTCAGGCGCGATGCTGCGCTGCTGGCGCGGCAAGGCGGGGTCGGCGATGCGTGCCAGCAGGCAGGCAGCCGTGATATGCCCCAGCTCGCGCGTATTTTGCGCCACGCTGCTCAAGGCCGGATGCACGAAGCTGGCCAGGTCGATATCATCGAAGCCGACGACAGCCAGGTCCACGGGCACGGCAATGCCCCGCTCGGCGGCGGCGCGCAGGGCGCCAAAGGCCATCAAGTCGTTGCAGCAGAACAGGGCGTCCGGGCGCTGGCCTTTCGGCAGCGCCAGCAAGTCCAGCGCGGCCGCATAGCCGCCCGCGCTCGTGAAATCGCTATGCCGGCACAGCGTATCGGCCAGAACTACGCCCGCGTCCGCCATGGCGCTGCGCGCGCCGGCTATGCGGTCGTTGGAAATGCTCACTTCGCGGGGACCGGCGATGCAAGCGAGGCGCCGGCGTCCCAGCCCCAGCAGGTGGCGCGCGGCCAGCACGCCGCCGGCGCGGTTGTCGACCGCCACGGCATCGATGGACAGGTCGCTGGGCGCGCGGTCGAGCAGCACGGCCGGCACCTTCATCTTGCGCAGCAATTCGCCGTCGCTGTCGGCCAGCGCAGACAGAATCAGGCCGTCGCAGCGCTTGGTCAGCAGCACGTTCAGGTAATCGCGCTGCTTGACGGGGTCGTCATCGGAATTGCACAAAATCACGCTGTAGCCGGCCGCGTAGCAGCTGTCCTCGATGCCGCGCGCCACTTCCGAAAAATACGGGTTCGTATTATTGGGAATGATCAGGCCGATGGTGCCCGTGCTGCGGCTGCGCAGGGAACGCGCCAGCGCGCTGGGCACGTAATGCAATTGCTCCGCTGCCGCCAGCACGGCGCGGCGCGCCGCGTCGCTGACGGGGCGCGTATTGTTGAGGACGTGCGAGACGGTGGTAAACGACACCCCCGCCGCCTGCGCCACTTGCTTGATGGTTGCCATGGGACGCGCTTTCTCCTGTGATTATGCGCGTTCGCCGCGGCGGCGGTAGGTGTCGAGCACCACGGCGGCGACAATCACCAGCCCCGTGACGATGCGTTTCACGGGTTCCGACACGCCCACTTGCGCCAGGCCCGCTTCCAGCACGGAAATGATCAGCACGCCAATAAACGTGCTGATGACGGAACCGCGCCCGCCCATCAGGCTGGTGCCGCCGATCACGACGGCGGCGATCACTTGCAATTCCATGCCCACGCCGCCGTTCGGGTCGGCCGCTTCCAGGCGCGACACCTGGAACAGCGCGCCCACGCCGGCGAGAAAGCCCATCAAGGCAAACACCAGCACTTTCGACGGTTTTGTGTTGATGCCGGACAGCCGCACGGCTTCTTCATTCGTGCCGATGCCGATCCAGTGGCGGCCCAGCACCGTGCGCGTGAGCACCAGGTGGCCGATGACAACGATGGCGATCGAGGCGATGAAGGCGGGCGACAGGCCAAAGGCGATCGGCGAGCTGATGCCGTCCACGGCGCTGCCGATGTATTCCGTGCGCGAATTGGTCACCTGATATGCCATGCCGCGTGCCATTTCCAGCACGCCCAGGGAGACGATGAACGAGGGAATGCGCCAGCCGACGGAAATCAATCCCGTGGTGGCGCCGCACAGGGCGGCGACGAACATGCCCAGCAGGGCCGCGCTCCACACGGGCCAGCCCCAGTGCACGACGGCCAGCGACAGCACGGAAGCGGCCAGCGCCATCACGGAACCGACGGACAAATCGATGCCGCCAATGATCAGCACAAAGGTCATGCCGACAGCCATCACGACGAGCGTCGGGATATTGTTCGACAGGGTACTCAAGGTCGCCAGGGTAAAGAAGTTCTCGCTGGCAAACGAGAACAGCACGCACATGGCGACCAGGGCGCCGATCAGGCCCGCATAGTTTTTCAGGTCGGCCAGGCTGCGCTGCAGATACGAAGGAGAGGAATGAGTGGTCATGGGAATCTTTCCGGCGGATCAGGCCGCAGCTGGAGTGGAAGTGGGGGTCAAATAGCCGGAGAAGGCGGCCGACAGCAGCGCGTCCTGGCTCCAGGCGCCGCGCTCGAAGGTGTCGACGATGCTGCCGGCGCTCATCACGGCGATGCGGTCGCAGATCAGCATCAGTTCGCGCAAGTCGCTGGACACAATCACGAGGCCCTTGCCCTGGCGCGCCTGTTCAGCCAGCACCTGGTAAATATCAAACTTGGCGCCGATATCGATGCCGCGCGTGGGCTCGTCGAACAGCATCACGGGACAGTCGCGGTACAGCCAGCGGGCGATTACTACCTTTTGCTGGTTGCCGCCAGAGAGCTCCGCCACCGTTTGCGCGCTGTTGCGCGAACGGATGCCCAGGCGTTGAATGTAATCGTCGGCCACAGACGCTTCGGCCGCGTCGTTGAGCCAGCCTGCGCCACTGACGGTATCGAGCGACGCCAGGGTCGTGTTGACGGCGATGGACTGGCGCAACAACAAGCCCTGGCCCTTGCGGTCTTCCGTGATCATGGCGATGCCCGCTTTCACTGCTGCCTGCGGCGAGGTCAAGGCGGCGGGCGTGGTGCTGTCACCGAGGAAAACGTCACCGGCATCGGCGCGGTCGGCGCCGAAGATCAAACGCAGCAATTCCGTGCGGCCCGAGCCGATCAGGCCGGCGATGCCGAGGATTTCGCCGGCGCGCAAGTCGAACGAGGTCGGGTTGACCACCTTGCCGCGCGCCAGGCCCCGCACGCGCAGCAGCGGCGCACCTAACGTGCGGCCGCTCAAGTCGATGGCATCGTCGGCCGAACGGCCTACCATCAGGCTGACCAGGTCGGCGGCGGAGTGGCCCGCGATGTCGTCGTCGCACACCAGTTGCCCATCGCGCAGCACGGCGATGCGGTCGGCCACGCGCTTGAGTTCTTCCAGGCGGTGGGAAATATAGATGATGCACACGCCTTCGGCTTTCAGGCGTTCAATTTGCAGGAACAGCAACTCCACTTCGCGGTGCGTCAGCATGGCTGTCGGTTCATCTAACACCAGCAAACGGCAAGCGCCGATCAGGTTGCGCGCGATCTCGATCATTTGCTGGTGGCCGATGCCCAGTTCGCCGACCAAAGTCCACGGGTCGAGGCCGCCCAAGCCCACTTTTTCCATTTGTTCGCGCGCATCGCGTTCGAGGCGCGTACGGTCGATGAAGCCTAAGCGCTGCGGCAAATTTTTCAAATACAGGTTTTCCGCGATCGACAAAGTGGGAATCAGATTGAGTTCCTGCATCACCATGCGGATGCCCAGCGCCTCGGCGGCGCCGCGCGAGGCGGGCTGGTAAGGCTTGCCGTCGAGCAGCATCGTGCCCGTGGTGGCTTGCTCCAGGCCGCAGATGATCTTCGACAGCGTGCTCTTGCCCGCGCCGTTCTCTCCCGTCAGCGCCAGCACCTGGCCAGGGGCGAAGCGCAAGCCCACGCCACCGAGGACGGGGCCGACATAGGACTTGCCGATGTTATCGAGCGTTAACAGGGGAATGGCGGCTGGCGCCGGTGAAATGTCGGTGGGCATGATAAAACTCCGCGGTAGTGGCGGCGGGGCCGGCGCTGCCTGCTCGATGAGCAAGCGGGCGCCGGCCCCGGCGGGATCAAACGATCAGGCGATCAGGACTTGGCGCCCTTGGCGACCAGTTCGACCTTGGTTTCGATGACGCCACCAAGCTCGGCCTGTTTCTTCTTCTGCGCCAGGGCTTTCAGCACGGTTTCGATGCCGAACACGGCTTGCTGCGAACCGAACTGGTCGGCGGTAGCCAGCACGCGGCCATCGGCCAGCATCGGCTTGATGGCGTTGATGTTGTCGTAACCGACGACCAGCACTTTGCCCGTCTTGCCGGCCGCCTTGATGGCGGAAATGGCGCCGATGGCCATGTTGTCGTTACCGCACAGCAAAGCCTTGATATTCGGATTGGCGTTCAGCATGGCGGCCGCCACCGTGTTGGCGGGGGCGATTTCCCACTGACCCGATTGCACGCTGACAACCTTGGCGCCGGCCGCGTTCATGGCGTCCTGGAAACCCAGGGTGCGCTGCTGCGCGTTGTAGGTGGTGGAGACGCCTTCGATGATGCCGACCGGATCGCCCTTCTTGATCTGCTGGGCCAGGAAGTCGCCGACCACCTTGGCGCCCTTGCGGTTGTCCGGGCCGACGAATGGCACGGAAATACCCTTCTCTTTCAGGGCGCCCGCGTCGAGCTTGTTATCGATATTGACGACGATGATGCCCGCGTCGATGGCTTTTTTCAGTACTGGCACCAGCGCTTTCGAGTCGGCCGGGGCGATCACCAGCGCATTGACGCGCGAAACGATCATTTGCTCGACCAGCTTGATCTGGCTCGACGTATCCGTTTCATCCTTGATGCCGTTCGACAGCAAGTCGTACTTGGCAGCATTGGCCTTCTGATGCGCCTTGGCGCCATTTTCCATGGTCAGGAAAAATTCATTGGCGAGCGACTTCATCACCAGCGCCACCTTCGGTTTGGCTGGCGTCTGCGCCATCGCCGGCACGGCGGGCAAGGCACACACGAGGACAGCGGCGGCAATCATTTTCAGGCGAATACGGGATGTCATGGGCGTCTCCAAAGTTGTTGGTCAAGCACGTGTACTGCATGCTTTTTAGGAAATTCGTTGCGCGCAAACGTTTGCGCGAAGCGAATAGTGCCTCAATGCCACACATCAGTGCAAGCAAAACTGTATGTGCGGTGCAGCAAAAAGGCAGCGCCCGGAGGGAAATAGGCAGGCTGATACGCTCAGCCTGCCGGAGAGAAATGCGCGGAAGTCAGGACTTTGTTGCGGGACGGGCACTGGCCCACTGCACGGCCAGCACGCTGGCCAGCACCAGCAGCAAGCCCAGCATCGACCAGCCCGTCATGGCTTGTCCCAGCAAGGCCCAGCCCAGCACGACGGCCATCAGGGGACTGAGCAAGCCCAGCGAGGAGACGGCCACGGGAGACAGCCTGGCGATGCCGCGGAACCATAGCGCATACGCCAGCAGGGCGCCGGCCAGGCACAGGTAGGCGTAGGCGAAGACTTGCGGCAGCGACAAGGCAGGCAAGGGCGCATCGGCCAGCCAGGCGACGGGCGCCAGCATCAGGCCGCCGAGCAGCAATTGCCAGCCCGTCAGCGCCAGCACGGGCAAGTCCGGCTTCCAGCGCCGCGTCAGATAGGTGCCGGCCGCCATGCACGCCGTGCCGCCCAGCGCGGCGGCGATACCGATGGGTTCCCACACCGTGCGCGGCGACAACAGCAAGACACCCATGCCGGCCACTCCCAGCACGCTGGCCAGCAGTGCCAGGCGGGCCGGACGGCGCCCTTCCACGCCCCAGGCCAGGCCCATCACCAAGAGCGGCTGGATGGCGCCCACCACGGCCGCCAAGCCGCCCGGCAAGCGGTAGGCAGCCACGAACAGCAGCGCCTGGAACACGCCGATATTCAGTGCCGACAGGATCAGCACGCGTATCCACTCGCGCCGCGCGGGCAGGCGCCGCATCAGGAGCAGCAACAGCAGGCCGGCTGGCAGCACGCGGATCAGGGCCGCCGTGAAAGGCCGGTCCGGCGGCAGCAGTTCGGACGTGACGATATACGTGGAACCCCAGATCAGGGGCGCCAGCGCCGTGAGCAGAATATCGCCCCAGGCGGGGCGGGTAAAAGAAGAGGCCATAAAACTATCTCGACATTAAGATAAAGTGGAGTGTGGTCGCAAACTATCTTGATGTCAAGATAAATGCCTGCCTCCTCTGCTTGCATGGCGGCGAAAAAAAGACCCGACGGGCGGCCGCCAAAGCGGAAAGCGCTCTTCAGCTTGTCCAGCATGCCCGCGCCCTGCACGGCCGGCGCTTTGCCTATCACACCGCTCATGGCTGCCTGGCTCATCTGCGCCTCGTCAATGACTTGCCACTGTTTGTCGACCAGCGCCAGCGGCAGTCGCACTTCCAGGTCGCCGTCCGGCAAGCGTTGCAGGATCAGCGCGCGATCCGCCGACTTGGCGAACCACGCCGCCTCGTCGGCGGTCAGATGGGCGTTGATGGCGCGACTGAAACTGCTGGCCGAGTCGACACTGGCGCGTTTCCACTGAATCTGGTCGTATTGCCGCAAATGCTGCAGCATGGCGTCATGGATGCGTTGCCACACACCGATCTGTTGCCATGCGGGTAGACGGCAGTGCGATACAGGTTCTTGCCCACCCCCGTGCGCTGGGGCTTGACCAGGAGGACGGTGGCGAGGAACAGCAGCACCGTGATACTCGGCCACAGCAAGCGCTTGGCCAGCAGGAAGCCGGCGAACGGCGGCAGGCCCGCGTTCGCTTCGGCGGACGTGAAGTAGCGCGTTCTCCGGCTATCACTTAAAGGTAATAACATATAGGCAATCGGGGAAAAGTTATCTTTTTGCGAGCAACAGTGGAAATGCAGGGCTGAAAGACAGGAGGGACAGATGCGTGATGTGGTGCTAGACTCGCCAACTCAGTGACGCCAGTTGGCGGAAAGACGGGACTATGCCGGTATTACAGAACATGACTTTGCGCGCCATTGCCCCGGGCGAAGAGGGCGCATTGGCGCAGCTGTTCCAGCTGTATTGTTACGATAATTCGTCCTGGAGCGGCGAGGCGCTGCTGGCCGATGGCCGCTATGATGTGTGCGATGCGGGGCTGGCGTCGTATGTGCATGCAGCAGGCCATACGGCCAGCTGGATCGAGGTAGATGGTGAGCTGGCCGGTTTTTTCATCACGGAGCCCGGCATGGCGGGTGAGCTGGCGGTGCAGGAGTTCAGCGACTTTTTCATTCTGAAGAAATACCGGCGCCGGGGCCTGGCGCTGGAAGTGGTGCGCAGGGTGCTGCTGGACAGCGCGCAGACGTGGCTGGTGGCGACGTTCCGCGCCGATACCGCTGCCTGCGCGTTCTGGCGGCAAGCGTTTGCGCGCCTGCCGTTTGCCAGTGTCGAGGCGTACGACGATCCGGACTTGCCGCAGTTCCTGCTGACCTTGCTGAAACCAGCGGCTTGAGCGCGTTTAGAAGCGCACTTTCACATATGCCGACGGTCCCGTCAGGCGGATGTTCAGGTCGGCATCGCGTTCGCTGTCGCGGTGCAGCTTGATTTTCGAGATGCCGTAATCGGCGACGAAGCCGATATTCTTGAACGGAAACCATTCCACGCCGATATTGCCGCCGTAGATGTGGCCGTTGATGCGACCGCCATTTTTCTTGATGCCCGACGCTTCCGCATACATGCGCAAGTCCGGCGTGAAGGCGTGGCGCCAGCCCACTTCCAGCAGCGGCGCGAACGCGTGCTCGCCGATGGAATCGCGCGCCGTGGCCTTCTGGTTATTGACGACGCCGGTGGCCGTGCCGCTCAGGTTGGCATTGTAGTAGGCCGCGCCCAGGCCGATGCCGAAGGTGTCGTTGCCGCTGCCCAGCCACCACCGGTAGGACATCTTGGCCAGGTCCAGTTTCAGGTCGGCATCTGCGCTGGCCGTGCCTGTCACGGGCTGGCCATTGATGGTGGTCTGGCCGCTGAGCGTCGGAGTGTAGGATTTGTCATAGCGGTAGTAGTCGAATGCCAGGCCATGGTGGTCGCCGATCAGCAATTCGGCCTTGATGCGCGGAATGGTGGTGTGGCTGGGATTCGACTCGGGCGCATCGATGCGGCCAAACTGCGTGTCGGCGCCGATATTGATGCGCGGATCGGCGGAAAACGCCCCCACCGAGATGCTGGCACGGTCCAGCGCCGGCGATGGCTCGGCCCGCGCCGTGGCGGCCGCCGTGGCTATGCCCAGCACACCCAGCATCATGGCACCGCGCAAGGCGAGGTGGTGCGGGCGTGGTGGGGACAGGCGGGTGGACACGGACATGGCATACATGGGGCAACTCCTCAAAATAAAGTGAAAACTGTCGCGATGCTTTGGGCAACAGTGCAATGAGGAAATGGTAGCAATTGTTACTTTTGGATTACGTAGCCGCACGGCGCAAATTACCGTCGGATTTGTCCTACTGTGTGTAAGAGCTGGTTGTAAGAGTTGGTACGCACACCGGCATTGCCTGTATCGCTTGACGCGGGCAGAATGGTACGCACGAAGAGGAGACATCGCATGAAAATCGCCGCCATTTCCGATATCCACGGCAACCTGGATGCGCTTGACGCCGTGCTGGCCGACATCGCCCGGCGTAACGTCGACGTCACCGTCAACCTGGGCGATATCGTTTCGGGCCATCTGCAGCCGCGCGCCACGGCGGCGCGCCTGATGGCGCTCGACTTGCCCACCATCCGCGGCAACCACGAGCGCCAGTTGCTGGGCGACCCGGCCCGCATGGGCGTCTCGGATGCCTATGCGCGCGCGCAACTGTCACCGGAGCAACTCGACTGGATCGCGGCGCTGCCCGCCACCTTGCGCCTGGGGCAGGACGTGCTGCTCGTGCATGGCACGCCCGGCAGCGACCTCGTGTATTTTCTCGACAGCGTCACGCCGCAAGGCAGCCGCGCGGCCACGCCGCAGGAAGTGGCCGCGCGGGCCGGCGCGGCCGACGCGGCCTTGATCCTGTGCGGCCACACGCACATGCCGCGCCAGGTGCGCCTGGCCGATGGCCGGCTGATCGTCAACCCGGGCAGCGTGGGCTTGCAGGCCTACGGCGACGAGCATGGTTATCCGCACGTGATGGAAAACGGCACGCCGCATGCGCGCTATGCCATCGCCGAACAGGGGGCTGATGGCGCCTGGACGGCGCAGTGGCACGCGGTGGAATATGACTGGGAAAAGGCGGCCCGGCTGGCGCTGGCGAACGGCCGGCCCGACTGGGTCATGCCGCTGCGCACGGGCCGGGTAGGCTGATTAGCGGAATTCTTCGGCCACCAGGTTGTACTTCTGCATCTTGTGATACAGGGTCTGTTTCGGCAAACCGAGTACGGCGCTCACTTCGCTGACGTTGCCGGAATAGGCGCGTAGTTCCTGTTCGATCAGCGCGCGTTCAAAGCCGTTGACCTGCTCCGCCAGCGACAGGGGACTGGCCAGTCCGGCCGCCAGCAGGCTTGAGGCGCCACCGGCGATACCCAGCACGAAGCGGTCGGCGATATTGCGCAGTTCGCGCACATTGCCGGGCCAGGAATGGGCCATCAGGTTGCGCATCTGCGCGCTCGAGACCACGGGCGCGGCGCGGTTGTAGCGGGCGGCGGCGGCCAGCACGAAGTGCTCGAACAGGATGGGAATATCCTCGCGCCGTTCGCGCAGCGGCGGCAGATGCAGCACGATCAGATTCAGGCGGTAGTACAGGTCGCTGCGGAACTTCTGTTGCTGCGACAAGTCTTCCAGGTCCAGCTTGGCCGCCGCGATGACGCGCACGTCGACGGGCGTGGGCACGTTCGAGCCCAGGCGCTCGATATAGCGTTCCTGCAGCACGCGCAGCAATTTGACTTGCAGCGACAGGGGCAACGATTCGATTTCATCAAGGAAAAAAGTGCCCTGATCCGCGTGCTCGATCTTGCCCACCTGCCGCTTGGCCGCACCCGTGAATGCGCCCGGTTCGTGGCCGAAGACTTCGCTCTCAAATATGCTTTCGGGAATCGCGCCGCAGTTGACGGCGACGAAGTTGTGCTTGCGGCGGTGGCTGAAGTCGTGCAGGCAGCGGGCCACCATTTCCTTGCCCGTGCCCGTATCGCCATAGATCAGCACATCCGCCGGTTCGTCGGCAACGTCGAGTATCAAACGCCGTATGTCGCGCATCGCCACGGAATTGCCCAATAAACGCGCTTCGATGCCACCGCCGTCTTCGAGCTGGCGGCGCAGGCTGTGCACTTCCAGGGTCAGGCGCCGCGTTTCCAGCGCGCGCAGGATGACGTCGACCAGTTGCTCGGACGAATACGGCTTTTCGATGAAATCGTAGGCGCCCGTGCGCATGGCGTGCACGGCCATCGTGATGTCGCCGTGGCCCGTGACGAGGATCACGGGCAGGTTGGCATCGAGCGTCTTGATCGCTTGCAGCAATTCCAGGCCGCTCATGCCGGGCAGGCGCACGTCGCTGACCACGATGCCGGGAAAATCCGGCGTCAGCAGTTTATAGGCCAGCTCGGCCGAGTGAAACGCCAGCACGTCCAGGCCGGCCAGCTGCAGCGCCTGCTCGCTGCCCTCGCGTACGGTAGGGTCGTCTTCGACCAGCAAGACCTTCAAGCCGTCAAACATGTTTTTCCTCCTGCGTTGCAATCTGTAGTTCGATGGTGAAGATGGCGCCGCCGCCGGGGGCATTTTCGGCGCGCAGCACGCCGCCGAACTGGCGCGTGATCTGTTCGGAAATGGCCAGCCCCAGGCCCAGTCCCAGTCCCTGCGGCTTGGTTGTGAAGAACGGTTCGAACAGGTGTTCGTACACTTCTGTCGACAAGCCCGGCCCCGTGTCGGCCACATGGATCAGCACGTGCTCCGGCGTGCATGCGACGGACACGCGCAGGCTGCGCACGTCGCTGCCATTCATGGCGTCGAGCGCATTCGCGTACAGGTTCACCAGCACTTGCTCCAGGCGGTTGCTTTCGCACATGGCGAAGATGTCTTCGGGCGGCAATTGCAGGGTGAAACGCACATTTTCCACCTGCAGGCGGCGTTCGACCAGGAACAGGGCATTGCTGATCGCCGTGGGGATCGACACGGAGGTCAGGCTGGTCGTCGACTTGCGCGCAAAAATCTTCAATTGACCCGTAATGGTCCCCATCCTGGCTGCAATTTGCGAGATCTTCGCCAGATTGCGCCGCGCATCGTCGAGCCGACCCCGTTCCAGCAGGATGACGGCATTGTCCGACATGGTGCGCAGCGCCGTCAGCGGCTGGTTGAGTTCATGCGTGATGCTGGCCGACATTTGGCCCAGCACGGCCATCTTACCGGCTTGAAACAGTTCGTTTTGCGTGATGTGGAGTTTTTGTTCGGCCTTGCTGCGCACCTCGATTTCCTGGCTCAGGCTTTGCGTCATGGCATTGAGTTCCGAGGTGCGTTCCTCGACCATGGCTTCCAGGTTGTCGTAGGCATGCTGCAGATCTTCGCGGGCGCGCAATTTTTGCGCCACGGCTGCGCGGCGCTGGCGAAGATAAAAGAATAGCAACATGAAAAAGCCCAGCAGCACGCAGGAGAAAGCGGCCGCCGCGCGCGCGCTGGCCTTGGCCTGCGCCAGGTCGGACAGGTAAATAAAAGTCCAGCCTTGCGGCGACTTGAGCTTGATCTGCGTCATGACGCTGGAGCTGATCTTCGGTGGCGTGTCGGCATGTTCTTGCTCGCGCACGCTGATCACGCGGGCGCCATTGCCCAGTTGGCGGTCGGAGACGAAGGGGATGGCTGCCAGCTGTTTCGAATAATACTGGCGTGTGCGGTTGAGTTCTTCGACGATCGCCGGCGACAGCGGCGCCAGGGTCTTGTATTTCCAGTCTGCCATGGAGCTGAGGAAGATCACGCCGTGCTCATCGGCCAGCATGACCTTGTCGGCGCCCTGCACCCAGCGTTTTTCCAGGGTTTCCAGGTTCACCTTCACCGTTGCCAGGCCCAGCATGTGGCCATTCTGGTAGATGCCATGGGCAAAGAAGTAACCGGGTTCGAGCCGCGTTGTGCCCACGCCATAGAAGCGACCCGGCGTGCCCCGCAGCGCGTCCTGGGCGTAGGGGCGGAACGAGATATTGTCGCCAATAAAGCTGTCGGGCTGCTGCCAGTTGCTGGCGGCCCGCGTGTTGCCGTCGAGGTTGCTGATGAAAATGGTCGAGGATTTCGCCTGGGCATTCATCTGCTCCAGGTAATGGTTGACCGTATCGACCAGCACCGGGTCTTCCGGGTGCTGCAGCAGCCGGATCACGTCGCGGTTCAGCTCCAGGGTCTTGGGCAGGAAGTCGTATTTCTCCAGCGCATTTTCAAGACTGCTGACATACACCTCGAGGCGCTGCGCGCCGCTGGCCTGCAGCTTGCCGATGGCGATGCGTTCGGTCCAGAAATACACGAGCCAGACGGTGGCCAGGCAGGCGGCCAGCACCACGCCCCAGGCCAGCGTTTCGCGGCCCGACCGTTGCGCCAGGCGCTGGCGCCAGGAAAGAGAGGGTTTATTACTGCTATGCATAAAATCAGCTGCCAACTTGCAAGAACCCACAGTATCGCATCTTGATGATCTCAATATAAAAAAAGCCGCCGGAAAGTAATCCGGCGGCCAGCAGCGTGCTTGACGCATATTTCACGAACATCACGACGTCCGACAAAATCGTAGCGAGCGGCAGTGATTTGTGGCCGAGAAGCGCAACCGTACTTGAGTACGGGGGCGCCGAGCCGGTGAGCATCGCCGGCCGCAAAGCGCGCCGCGCAGTAGATTTTGGCCGACGTCCTCAGAAAGTGTGGCGCATACCTAAGTTGAAACCGCTGGTGCCGGTGCCATCGTCGGTGGCATTGCCGACGACGAAGGTGGCGCCGTTCTTGTTGCTGATGTGGCCGTAACCGGTGTACAGGTCGCTGCGCTTGGACAGGGCGTAGAACGCGCCGATGGCCCACTGCTGGGCATCACGGTTTGCGCTGCTCTTGTCGTTGTGGCGGATGTACGACGCGACCAGCTTGGTGGCGCCGAACGGGGCGCTGAAGCCAACCAGGATGTCATTGCTCTTGCTGTTGTCCCGGGCGCGGTTGTCGGCATAGCCGAAGTTGCCTTGCAGCACGCCAAAGTCATAGCGCGTGGCCAGCAGGGTGTTGCGCGTTTGCTTCGCCTGCAAATCTTCCATGCGGTGGTGCGTCAGGGTCACGTTCAGCGGGCCGTCGATGTAATGCACGGCGCCGCCCATGCTGCGGTTTTTCGCATTGTCGCCGGCTACTTCGCCAAAGCCATACGCCAGCTCGGCCGACAGCTTGCTCCAGGTCGGCGTGCTGTATTGCACCATGTTATCGACGCGGTAATTCGTCGCCATGATGTTCGACGCCGTGCCGGCCAGGCCGATGACAAACGGATCGGCCACGTCGCGCAGGGCCAGGTAGTACGGCGAATATTGGCGGCCCAGGGTGAGGGCGCCGGCGCTGCCGGTCAGGCCGACGTACGCCTGGCGGCCAAACAAGCGGCCGCCCTGGCCCGAGGTACCGGTGTCGATATTGAAACCGCTTTCCAGCACGAAGGTGGCGGCCAGGCCACCACCCAGGTCTTCCTTGCCCTTGAAGCCGATGCGCGAGCCCGAGGCAACGCCGGAAGCGACGCGGTTCAGGCGGTCTCCAGACGCATCCTTGTCGAACACCAGGCCGGCGTCAGCCACGCCATACATGGTCACACTGGATTGAGCCAATGCGCCGCCGGAAGCTGCGCCAAGGGCCAGCAGGGTAAACAGGACTTTTTTCATGAAAATCTCTCTAATAGGTTGGAATGACTACTGATCGCACTACCTGACTGCTTGTTACTCAACATCGACAACAAATAAATGGCCCGCTTGTGGCGGGCCATGGCGCTATCAGGCTTTGCTAGCGTGGTCAGCTTCGCCCCAATGGCTTTCCGTGTTCTGGCTGGCCGCGTTGGCCGCGGCTGCTTCTTCCTCGGTGGCCAGGCCACCTTCCCATTTGGCGACGACGGCCGTGGCGACGGCATTGCCGACCGCGTTGGTAGCCGAACGGCCCATGTCGAGGAATTGGTCGACGCCCATCAGCAACAGCAAGCCCGCTTCCGGAATATTGAACTGGTTCAGGGTAGCGGCAATCACCACCAGCGAGGCGCGCGGTACGCCGGCCATGCCCTTCGAGGTCAGCATCAGCAGCAGCAGCATGGTGATCTGCGTGCCGAGCGACAGGTCGATACCATAGGCTTGGGCGATGAACAGCACGGCAAAGGTGCAGTACATCATCGAGCCATCGAGATTGAAGGAGTAGCCCATTGGCAACACAAAGCTGGAAATCTTGCGGTCCACGCCGAACTGGTCGAGCGCCGTCAGCAGTTTTGGATAGGCTGCTTCCGAGCTGGCCGTCGAGAATGCCAGCAGGAACGGTTCGCGGATCAGGCCGACCAGTTTGAAGATGCGCGGGCCGATGACGAGGAAGCCGGCGCCGATCAGCAGGGCCCACAGGCACAGCAGGCCTACGTAGAAGCCGCCCATGAACTTGGCAAACGTGACGAGCACGCCCAGGCCGTGGGTGGTGATGACAGAGGCCATGGCAGCGAATACGGCCAGCGGGGCCAGGTTCATGATGGTGCCGGTGATGCGCAGCATGACTTGCGCCAGCTGGTCGACGACGGCCGTCAGGGTCTTGCCCGATTCGCCCAGGCCGGCCAGTGCGCCGCCGAAGAAGATCGAGAACACCAGCACTTGCAGGATTTCATTGTTGGCCATGGCCTCGATCGGCGATTTCGGCACCAGGTGCGTGAAGAAATCTTTCAAGGTGAAGGCAGCCGTTTTCAAATTCGTCGAAGCGTGTACGTCTGGCAATGGCAAACCGAGGTTGGTTCCCAGCTGCATCAGGTTCGACAGCACCATGCCCAGCGCCAGCGAGACCAGCGAGGCAACCACGAACCAGCACATGGCTTTCAGGCCGATGCGGCCCGCCGTCTTGCCGTCGCCCATGTGGGCGATACCGACCGTCAGGGTGGAGAACACCAGCAGCGCAATGATCATCTTGATCAGGCGCAGGAAGACGTCGGTGACGATGGAAATATTGCCAGCGATCTGAGCGCTGAGCTTGGCATCAGGGAAGGCGGTGTTGCATCCATAGCCGACGGCAATGCCGAGGATCATGGCAATCAGGATGTACAGGGTTAATGGCCGTTTCTTTTTCATTTTGACTCCTCCGGTGAAACGCCGCTGTGAGCGGATTATTGATAGCGAGCAACTCAAGCTTGGAGTCAATATTTCTCAAAAACAAGCCCTTGCGTGCCAGCGATTATTTGCAGCAAAACCTGTACATAGCAAAGGATATGCCTGAAATTGGAATTTGCTATATAACTTCTTAAGTTGTTGATTTAACGTCGCTTTTTTGTTGTCAGGATGTCGCAACTTGGCACGCTTGCGCGAAATATTGGACGCGCAAGCGCATCGCTGTATGACTTTTCATACGCTAGTCGCGGCAGGGTGGCGCTACGCTAAAAAAGCAAGATTATCAGGACAATAAAAAAGCCCCTCCGAAGAGGGGCTTGATGTGACGCAAAGCATGTTCTCGATTTTAGAACTTGATATTCGCCGTCAGGCTGAACGAACGGGGCTGGCCTGGGGTATAGCGGAAGCCGGACTTGTTGATGGCTGCCACGTAGGTCTTGTCGGCCAGGTTGTAGGCGTTCAACTGCAGATCGAGGTTTTTGTTGACGGTATAGGTTGCCATGGCGTCGAAGACCCAGTAGGCATCCACGCGTGCCGGCGTGCCGACGGCGCCATCGATACCGCGCAGCATTTCACCCACGTAACGCGCGCCGCCGCCGATCTTCAGGCCAAACGGCAGGGTGTACGAGGTCCAGCTGGTGAACGCCTGTTTCGGCGTGTAGGTGAGGCTTCTGTCGCCGCTGGCCGTGACGCCCTTGCCCGACTCGACCTTGGTATTCATGCGCGTGTAGCCGGCGCTGACCAGCCAGTTAGGCATGACTTCACCCACCACCCCGATTTCGATGCCTTCCACGCGCTTCTTGCCGGTCTGGTAGTACTGCAGATCGACAGGATCTTGCTCCACTTCATTTTTCACGGTGGTCTGGTAGACGGCGGCTGACAACGACAGTTTTTGTTTCAGAAAGTCCCACTTGGTGCCGATTTCCTTGGTGATGGTTTCCTGCGGGTCATAGTTCGGATTTTGTGCGCTGCTGGCGCCGGTGCTCAGCACAAAATTGGTGCCTGGCGGCGCTTTCGACGTGGCCAGCAAGGCATACACGCTGCTGTCCGTCGTCGGCTTGTACATGGCCGAGATCTTGCCGTTGGCAAAGGTGTCGTTCAAGGTGATATGCACCGGAATCGGCGTACCGACGGGCAGTTTTTGCACCTGGCCCTGCGCCACAGCCGTTTGCAGGGTGACGGCGTCATACGTGGAGTTGAAATGGTCCAAGCGCACGCCGCCGTTGAAGATCCACTTGTCGCCGAACTTGACGGTGTCGAAGAGATACAGGCTTTGCGTGTTGACTTCACCTTGGGTGAAGGCGCCGCTGCGCACGGGATTGCGGCCGGTGACGGTGTCACGCGGGTTCGGATTGTACAAGTTCGCTGCCGGCAAGGTACCCAGGCTGGCGGCGACATAGCCGTAGTTGGTCTGCTTTTCGCTGGTGAACTCGGCGCCGGCCACCACGGAGTGCTTCAGCACGCCCGTGTCGAATTGTGCGCTGACCACGGTCTGGTTGGTCAAAATCGTGTTTTCCTGGTCCTTCACGGTGGGCAGCGAGCGCGCCAGGGTCCAGCTCGACGGATCGTTGGCGTTCGGCGTCTGCAGGTTGGCGGTGTTGCCCATGAAGGCCGTCAGCAGGTAGTCCTGCTTGGTCTTGCCGTAGCGCGTGGTGTTCTGGATTTGCACGTTGGGCAAGAAATCATGGTCGATGCGCAAGGTGCCCATGTCGGCCTTGATCTTGTCGTAGTCCGCAGTGGAACCGTAGAAATTCTTTGGATCGACCCGCGCTGCGCTGTTCAGGAAGGTGCGTACGGCCGGTTTGTCCTTCGCGGCGACGTCCGGCGTCGAGTAGCCTGGCAAGCCGATGGTCGGCACGAGGCCGTCGGGTACGTTGTTTTGATCTACGTGCAGGTAGCTGGCCGTGACGCGCGTTGGTTTGCCGATACCGAAGGTGACGGTGGGCGCGAAAGCCCAGCGTTTGTTGGTGACTTCATCGCGCGCCGCGTTGCCGCTGTCTTGCGTCATCAGATTCAGGCGCATTGCCGTGCCGGTATCGCTGTCGAGGATGCGGTTCCAGTCGGCCGTGGCGCGTTTCTGCTTGCCACTGCCGGCCGTCAGCAGGGAATTGAATTTGTTTTCCATGGTCGCCGTCTTGCTGACCAGATTGATCGAGCCGGTCGGCGAACCGCGGCCGCTGTCCGTGCCCGCCGGGCCCTTCAGCACATCGATCTGTTCGATGTTGAAGACGTCGCGCGAGATGGAGCCCACGTCGCGCACGCCATCGACATAGATGCTGCCGGACGAATCGAAACCACGCATGTAGACGGCGTCGCCCGTGTTCGTGTTGCCGTTCTCACCGAGGAAGAAAGTACCGACGCCAGGCGTGTTGCGCAGCGCGTCCGTCAGGGTCAGCGCACCTTGCTGCTCGATCAATTCCTTCTTGATCACGACGATGGTTTGCGGCGTATTGACCAGTTCTTCCGTGTATTTCGGCGACGAGGCTTTTTCCGCCTTGAAGTCGTTTTCCTTGGAACCCACGACCTTGACTTCGTTCAGCATTTGCTGCGATGCCGGGGCGCTTTGGCCGGCCGGGTCGGCCGCCTGGGCGGCGACGGGCAGCAGCATCACGGCCAGGGCGGCACCGATGTGCTGGTTGAAACGGGTTGGGGCGTGTTTGCGGCTCTTGATTGCCATCTTGCTCTCTCGATAAGGTCAGGGTAGTGGTTCCTGGCTGGCTCTGCACCGCTGTGCTTGGGCACGCGGGCAAGTGGCTGGCGATGGAGACGGGAGGCGGTATTGTAATTAATGGGCGCTATTTCGTAAATGAGAATCGTTATCAGTATCGTTTACGCAACGGATTCGGCCTACCGCAAAAAAAACACTGTCATGGCCCATGAATGCTTGCTTTGCGGCCCAGCCGCTGCTATGCGCGCAGGTGCCTGGCAGCGGGAGTATGATGAGCAACCTTTACTACTTCCGCCCAGTATGTTGCAGACTCCCGATGCCTTTGTCCCCCTGATCGATGCGCCCGAACCGGCCCCCGCGGCCGAGCAAACGCTGACGTTTGTCTTTCATCGCGGGCGTTTATTGTTGCGTATGCCCGAGCTGACCCTGCCCACTGCCGCCGAGGCGGCGGCGCTCGATATCGATCTGAGCCGGGCCCAGCCCGTGGGCCTGTGGCAGGGCCGTTATTGCCAGACCGTCTGGGCGGAGGACGAGCTGCTGCCCGCCGATAGCCCCCTGGCCTGGCACGGCATGCGCTCGCTCTTTAATGCCGTCGACGATGCCTTCCTGGGCCTGGCCAGCCGCGCCGTGCAACTGGCCGAGTGGGCGCGCACGCACCGCCATTGCGGCGTGTGCGCCACGCCCATGCAGCGCACGCGGGGCGAACGCTGCTTCAGCTGCGCCGCCTGCGGCATGCTCGCATATCCGCGCATTTCGCCCGCCATGATGGTACTCATCCGCAAGGGCGAGCAGGTGCTGCTGGCGATGCACAAGCACTCGCCATCGCAGCGCTTCAGTCCGCTTGCCGGTTTCCTGGAAGCGGGCGAATCGATCGAGGAAGCCGTGCACCGCGAAGTGATGGAAGAGGTGGGCTTGCGCGTGCATAACTTGCAGTACTTCATGAGCCAGTCCTGGCCGTTTCCCCATTCGCTGATGATCGCGTTTACGGCCGATTACCTCGATGGCGAAATCCGCCTCGACGAGAACGAGATCGCCGAGGCGCGCTGGTTCGGCCCCGGCGATGCGTGGCCGGAAGCGAGTTCGAGCGTGTCGATTTCGGCGCTGCTGGTCGGCGCCCACCGTCCGCCGGCAGTGTCGTAAAGCGGGGACTGCCCGGGCAGCTTGCCGCATTTTCTATATACTGGCGGCAATTGAAAATTTTAGGGTGGTTTAGCATGTCTCAAGAAGAATTCTCCGAAAACGACTGGCGCCGGCTGATCAGCAGCTTTGGTGAAGATCCGCAGCGTCCCGGCTTGCTGGAAACGCCGGCGCGCGTGGCCAAGGCGTGGAAGCACTGGACGTCGGGCTATGGCCAGAATCCGGTGGATTTGCTGAAAGCCTTTGAAGATGGCGCAGAACAGTACAACGAGTTGATCGTCGTGCGCGGCATCCCCGTCTACAGCCATTGCGAACACCATCTGGCGCCGTTCTTCGGCAAGGCTACCATCGGCTACGTGCCCAACGGCAAGATCGTCGGCCTGTCGAAACTGACGCGCCTCGTCGATTGCTTCTCCAAGCGCTTGCAAGTGCAGGAACGCATGACGATGCAGATCGCCAATGCCCTGATGGAAGTGCTGGAACCGAAATCGGTGGGCGTGGTCGTACGCTGCCGCCACCTGTGCATGGAAAGCCGTGGCATCCGTACGCCGGGCGAAGAAACCATCACCTCGGCCATGCTGGGCGAGATGCAGCCGAACCTGGCGTTGCGCACAGAGTTTCTGGCGCTGGCGCGCGAAAGCTGATTTTCGGCGACGATGCATGACGAAGGCGGCATATGCCGCCTTTTTTCATGTTCTTCCGGATTCCCGTTCCGCCAGGTAGCGCGCCGGTGGCTTGCCCACGGCCTTGCGGAACATGGTGACAAAACCACTGGTATTTTCATAGCCCAGTTCCAGCGCCACCGCTTTCACGCTGTGCCCCACCGCCAGGCGCTGCAGGGCCACGATAACGTGCAATTGCCGGCGCCAGCGGCCCACGCTCATGCCCATTTCCTCCAATGATAGCCGCGTCATGCTGCGCTCGCTCATGCCGATGCGGCTGGCCCATTCGGCCAGGGTGTTTTTATCGGCTGGCTGCGCCAGCAGCAGGGCAGCCAGGCGGCGCAGGCGCGCATCGCGCGGCATCGGCAGATGCAAGTCTTCCACGGGGGCGGCCGCCAGTTCATCGAGCAGGGTGAGCACCAGGCGCTCCTGCGCGCCATGCAGCGCGGTCAGGGTGGGAAAGCTGGCTGCCTTGGCGATCAGTTCGCGCAGCAGGGGCGAGACGCTCACGGTGCAGCAGACGGCCGGCAAAGCCGGCGCCATGGCCGGCTCGACAAACAGGCAATAACATTCCGCCTCGCCCACGCCCTGTGCGGCGTGCATCAGACCGCCCGGTATCCACACGGCGCACTGGGGCGGCACGATCCACACGCCGCTTTCCACTTCGCAATGAATCACGCCACGCGTGGCATACAGCAACTGCCCCTTGCGGTGCTGGTGCGGCACCTGCTCGGCATCCTCGGGCACGCTGGTCAGGCCCACGGCCAGCAAGGGACGCAGCACGCCATCAACGTCAAAATCGAGAATGGAGGCCTCATCATCCAGACCCAGGCGGGCCGTCAGCATGTTGGGCAAGAGGGGATGGGGCATGGGAAGACTTTGGCTGGATTGAATAATATTGTGGCCATTTTATGCAATGACGCGCGATGCCGCCAACGCTATCGTATGGGCATCCGCAGCCCCGCTTCAACGGCAACCGCCGCCGCCAGTGTACTGATGAAGGCCAGGAGGAACGGCAACCCCCGAAGGAGTCTCCCATGCAACTCGATATCACCGATTTCCCCCTCGTCTGGATGCGCCGCGACAGCGCCGACAGCAGCCCCGACGATGCCCTGTTCGCCCAGTTCGAGGCACTGCTGGCGCGCCAGCAGGCGTTTGTCATTCTCAGCGAAGAAGGCCTGGACGAGGACGGACATGAGCATCCGCAGGAAGAGCGCAAGCGCGCCGTGCTGTGGATGAAGCGGAACAAGGCCGCCTTGCGCGCGTATATCCAGGGCATGGTACTGGTCGAACCGAGCGCGGCCAAGCGCCTGGCCGGCAAGGCTTTTGCTGTCATGTTCGGCCAGTTCTGGGGTTATCCCCTGCATTTCGGCACCAGCCGCGACGACGCGCTCGACATCGCGCAGCATTTGCTCAGGGCCTGGCTGCCGCCGCGACTGCCGCCAGGCGATGGCAGCACGGCTATGCATCAGTAGCGGTAGTCGTTGACGAAGTGCTTGGTGAAGTTGTATTTGCTACCGCCGTCGAGCAAGTCGACCAGGCGTTTCGGCGCCGAGGCCGACATGAAGGCGTCGGCCGCGCCGCCCGTGCTGCGGAACTTCATGCCGGGGCTGAGAATCTGGTTGGCGCCGATTTTCAGGTGCTGGAAGCTTTTCGTTTTCTCATTGTTGAGGATGAAGTGCAATTCCTGCTTGAACGTCAGGAAGGGAATCTTCAGCCACCAGCCTTCGTCCGTGCCATAACTGGCGACGCTGGAAAAATGCGTGTTCTTGTCCGTCAGGGTGGGTTTGCCCAGGCGGTCATTGATGCGTTTCATGGCTTCATTCTTGGTCATGCTGTGCTTTCGTGATTCAATCGATCTGGCGTGCATTTTGACACAGGCACGCCACCCCCGCCTGCCTTGCCACTGCCTATCTGCATGCTTTTTTACTGCAATGCAACATCAATTCTCCTCAATTGTCGCAACGCATTAACAACACCGGGCAAAAAACATTGCCTACCGGCATTGTAAATATCGCTCGTTCGAGCGTATGCTGGAGACGTCTGAACGGTGCCGCCAGAGCACCGTCGCCGCCGCATTCTGGCCAGCCGAGCTGGAAGCGGGCCACGCCCCATTAGCGCATATAGATAGTTGGAGACACAGCATGAAGAAATTGACGTTCCAGCAAAAGTTATGGATCCCGCTGATTTGCAGCCTGTTATGCATCACCGTTATTTTTGTCTATAACGCCCTGGAAGTGCGCAAGATCCGCATCGAAGAGCGCAGCGCCGACCTGAGCAATGCCGCCGACCTCGGCCTGGGCGCCGTCAAGATGTTCGGCGACCTGGCCGCCAGCGGCGCCTTGACGCAGGAAGAGGCGCAGAAGCAGGCCACGGCCGTCATCAAGAGCATGCGTTTCGGCGAGACCGGGTATTTGTCCATCATCAACCTCGATGCTGTCGTCGTGATGAATCCCGCCGCGCCGCAAACCAACGGCAAAAACATGTCGGATTTCAAGGATGCCAACGGCACCTATCTGTACCGCGACATCGTTGCCGTCGGCAAGAGCGATGCGGGCAAAGGTTTCGTCCACTATTATTTCCCCCGTCCCGGCCAGAAAAACCCCGAGCCGAAGATGAGCCGCGTGGTGGCTTACAAGCCATGGAGCTGGACTATCGTGGTAGGTGTGTACATGGACGATATCGACGCGGCCTTCCGCCAGTCACTGCTGACCTCGCTGGGCGTGCTGGTGCTGGTGTGCGGCCTGCTGGCGGCCGTCGTCGTGGCGATCAACCGCAGCCTGCGCCATGCGCTGGGCGGCGATCCCGAGTATGCGGCCGACGTGGCCGCTCAGATCGCGAATAACGATCTGAGCGGCGCCGTGCGCACGCATGCCAACGACCGCCATAGCGTGCTGTATGCGATGAAAACCATGCAGGCCAACCTGGTCGATGCGATCAGCGAAATCCGCCACAGCGCCGAGACGATTGCCACGGCATCGAGCGAGATTGCCAGCGGCAATATGGACTTGTCGGCACGCACCGAAATGCAAGCCAGTTCGCTGGAAGAAACGGCGGCCTCGATGGAGGAATTGACCTCGACCGTTACACAAAACGCGGGCAATGCCGTGCAGGCGAATGAACTGGCGCAGTCCGCTTCCGCCGTGGCCCGCCAGGGCGGCGCCGTGGTGGCGCAAGTGATCGGCACCATGGACACCATCAACGCCTCGTCGCGCAAGATCGTCGACATCATCGGCGTCATCGACGGCATCGCCTTCCAGACGAATATCCTGGCCTTGAACGCCGCCGTGGAAGCGGCGCGTGCCGGTGAACAGGGACGCGGCTTTGCCGTGGTGGCCAGTGAGGTGCGCAATCTGGCCCAGCGATCCGCTGGCGCAGCGAAGGAAATCAAGGAACTCATCGGCGCCTCCGTCGACAGTATCGCGGCCGGCAGCACGCTCGTCGCACAGGCGGGCACGACCATGGATCAGGTGGTGGCTTCCGTCTCGCGCGTGACCGACATCATGGCCGACATCACGGCCGCCTCGCACGAGCAAAGCACGGGTATCGGCCACGTCAACCAGGCGATCACGGAAATGGATAGCGTGACGCAGCAAAATGCGGCACTGGTGGAAGAGGCGGCGGCGGCAGCGTCGAGCATGCAGGACCAGGCGGCCGTGCTGGCGCAACTGGTGGCACGCTTCAAACTGTCGGCGCAGGAACCGGGGACGTCGCCGCGCATGGCGGCAAGTTCTGCTGGCGCGCCACGCGCCGTGGCGAAAAAACCGCTGCGCAGCCTGGCGGCGCGCTAGGATTTTATTGGGCTGGCGCCGCTGCCTGCGGCGCCGGTTCGAATTCCAGCTTGTCATCGACGACCACGAATTGCCCGACCGGCTGGCCCAGGTCGGCTTTCGGGTCGTTTTCCATTTCCGTCAGCGCATTGCAGGTATTTGTTTCCGCCTGCCACAGCTGCTTGCCCATGCGGATATTCCACACGCCATCGCCGGCCGCAAACAGCTCGACGGTGATGTCGGCTGGCGCATCCGTCGACAGGGTATGCAGGCGCTGGCATTGCGGCAGATTGCTCGCCATCAGCTGCACTTCCACCGTATCTTGCCAAAAATAAGCTTGCTGGCGGCGCACGGTCAGGGAATGGTCTTGCCCATCGAACATATAGATGGCGAAGTCCTGGACACAGCCTGACAGCAGGACGGACAGCATGACGATCAGGAGTTTGCGCATGGTCGGCTTTCTTGGTTGGTGCTCTGGAATGTCGGGATGCCTGCTTGAGGGCGCCAGCCTTATCTTGCGCGCCGTCTTGTTTTCCGCTTACGTGGCATTATATCCATGCATATCAGTTGCGGCGCGACAATAGTGATGCGGAGGCCGCCTGCCCTACTCATCTACCTGGAAAGAGCACGATGATCGACCTGTATTACTGGACCACGCCCAACGGGCACAAAGTGACGATGTTCCTGGAAGAAGCGGGCATCCCCTACAACATCATTCCCGTGCATATCGGCAAGGGCGAGCAGTTCAAGCCCGAATTTCTCGCCATCGCGCCGAATAACCGCATCCCCGCCATCGTCGACCAGGCGCCGGAAGATGGCGGCGCACCCTTGTCCCTGTTCGAGTCGGGCGCGATTTTGCAATACCTGGCCGAGAAAAGCGGGCAATTCCTGCCGGATGATGTGCGCGGCCGCGCCGAAGTCATGCAGTGGCTGTTCTGGCAAATGGGCGGCCTTGGCCCGATGGCGGGGCAAAACCACCATTTCGTGCAATACGCGCCCGAACCCATCGACTACGCCATCACGCGCTACGTGAATGAAACGAACCGCCTGTATGGCGTGCTGAACAAGCGCCTGGCCGAGCGTGCATTCGTTGCCGGCGACACGTATTCCATCGCCGACATGGCGATCTACCCGTGGATCGTGCCGCACGCACGCCAGCGCCAGACGCTGGAAGATTTCCCGCACCTGGCGCGCTGGTTCGCTGCCATTGCCGCCCGTCCCGCCACCGTGCGCGCGTATGCCCGCGCGGCCGAAATCAATGTGCAGCCTACCGTCAGCGGCGACGCGAAAAGCGTGCTGTTCGGCCAGACGGCGAAGACGGTAGCCTGAGCAACGGTCAATTACCCCGATACGTGGAAAAACCGAAAGGGCTGAGCAGCAAGGGAATGTGATAGTGCTGGTCAGTCTTTTCCACGTGGAATTGCACGGGGATTTCCGGGAAGAATGTTTCCTGTTTCAGGCGCGCATAGTGCTCGCCTGTTTTAAACACGATGCGGTAGTCGCCTGCCTGCATGGGCATCTGCTCCGGATACATGGCCGTGATGCGCCCCTGCGCATTCGTCACGGCGCTGGCCAACTGTTGCCAGCCTTCACCTTTCTTTTGCTCCAGCGTCACCGTCACGCCGGCCGTCGGCTGGCCGCTCTGCAAGTCGAGGATGTGCACGCTCAAGGGATTGGCGGCGGCCAGGGCCATGCTGGACAGGCTGGCGAAGGCCAGGGCGGCAGCGGTTTTTTTCAGGTAGGTCATCGTCGTTTCTTTCAAAGTGTGGGGGAATCGAGTTCAGGGATGGCGGCCAGGGCAGCCCGGGCACAGGCGCGGTCTGGCAGGGCGCCACCGCCGCCAGCCACGCCGATGGCGCCGACCACTTGTCCCTTGGCCATCAACGGCAGGCCGCCACCGAGCAGCAACAGCTCCGGCACGGTGCTCAGGTTGCGCATATCGGGATTGGCGTTCGCGGCCATGGCCAGGGCATAGGTATCGCTTTTGGTGGACAGGGCCGTATACGCCTTGCGCCGGCTGGCATCCGTGTTGTGGGGACCGACGCCATCGGCGCGCTGCACGGCGACAATATTTCCGCCACGGTCGAGCACAGTGACGACGATATGCCGCCCTTGCGCCTGGCAAGCGGCCATGGCCGCGTTGGCCAGGGTGTTGGCCGCTGCCAGCGACAAATCATTGACGTTGCGCAACTGGGCGTGGACGGGACTGGCCAGCAGGCACAGCAGGGTACTGCCGAAAAGAAGGGTTTTCATGTGGTGTCCAGGGTATCAAGTGACGCCAGTATGGCCAGTGTTGCCCTACAAGAAGATGATCGCCGCATGACATTTTTATCATCCCCAGTGGCTTGCGTGCGGCGTAAAATGACCGATATTTCCTCAAGAAAGCTGCCATGCGCATCCTGGTCATCGAAGACGAACCGAAGACGGGCGACTATTTGCTGCGCGGCCTTGCCGAGTCTGGCTTCACGGTGAGTCTGGCGCGCAATGGCCGCGACGGCCTGCACATGGCCAGTACACAAGCGCCCGATCTCATCGTGCTCGACGTCATGCTGCCCATCATGGATGGCTGGCAAGTCTTGCGCGCGCTGCGCCTGCAAGAGGGCGGTGCGGATGTGCCCGTGATTTTCCTCACGGCGCGCGACGAGGTGCAGGACCGCGTGAAAGGGCTGGAACTGGGCGCCGACGATTATCTGGTGAAACCGTTCGCCTTTGCCGAACTGGTGGCGCGCATCCGCACTTTGCTGCGGCGCGGGCCGCCGCGCGAAGACGACGTCATCCGCATCGGCGACATGGAAATCGACGTGATGAAACGCAAGGTCAGCCGGCAAGGCCGGCGCATCATCCTGACGGCGAAGGAATTCGGCTTGCTGCATTTATTGGCGCGGCGCCAGGGCGAGGTCTTGTCGCGCTCCATCATCGCTTCGCAAGTGTGGGACATCAATTTCGAGAGCGACACCAACGTCATCGACGCGGCCATCCGCCGCCTGCGCAGCAAGCTCGACGACCCGTTCGAACCCAAGCTGATCCACACCTTGCGCGGCATGGGCTATGTCTGTGAATTGCGCGCGCCCACGGTGCCTGACAACGGCGGCGCCGCGTGAAACTGGCGCAACTACGCCGCTCGCTGACCCTGCGCGTCACGCTCGTCTTCGTGCTGATCGTGGCGCTCGTGTCGGCCGGGCTGGGCATGCATCTGTACCGCTCGTTCGTGGCGGAAATCGAGCGCCGCGACGATATTTTGTTGCTGGGCAAATTGCGCCAGATCCAGCAGTTGCTGGGTAATGCGGGCACCCTGGACATCATCCGCGAACGGCCCCAGTATTTCCGCGACACCATGAGCGGGCAAGAAAATTCCCTGGTGCGCATCGTGCGCGCCGATGGCACGCGTTTGATCGATGTCAATCCGCATGGCGAGACGGTGGCGCATGCTGTTCCCGTGGCCGTCGATGCACCCGTCACGGACAGCGCCATCGTCAGCTGGACCAGCCGCGACGGCTACCCGGCCAGGGTGGTGGCGGCCAGCGCGCGCATCGGCGAGCCGGCGCAGATGGCCGATATTGCCGTCGCCAGGGTCTACGGTGACCGCACGGCCATGTTTGCGGCTTACCGCTGGCAGATCGTCGTGTCCGTCGCCGTCAGCGCGCTGGTGGCGGCGCTGCTGTCGAGCGTGATGCTGCTGCGGGGACTGCGGCCGCTGCGCAATATCGCCGCCCATGCGGCCCTGGTGCGGCCGGGCAAACTGGGCCAGCAACTGGAGGCGCGCGGTGCGCCGAGCGAACTGCTGCCCCTGATCCAGGCCTTGAATGCCATGCTGGCACGGCTGCAGGAAGGCTATGCGCGGCTGTCGCAGTTTTCCGCCGACCTGGCGCATGAATTCCGCACGCCCGTCACCAATCTGCTGGGGCAAAGCCAGGTCATGCTGGCCCGTCCGCGCAGCGCGCACGAATATGAACAGCTGGTGTCGTCGAATGTGGAAGAGCTGGAACGGCTGTCGCGCATGATCGACAGCATGCTGTTCCTGGCGCGGGCGCAGCAGGATGAGATGATTCTGATTAAGCAATCCTTGCCCGTGCAGGACGAATTCTTGCGCCTGGCCGATTTTTTTGAAGGCCTGGCCGAAGAGCGCGAGCTGGCGCTGGCCTGCCACGGCAGCGGCAATGTGACGGCCGAACCGCAACTGCTGCGCCGCGCGCTGGGCAACTTGCTGTCGAACGCAATCCGCCATGCGGCGCCGGGCAGCACGATTTTATTGCGCTCGCATGCGACAAACGTGGGCGTGGAATTGAGCGTGAGCAACCTGGGTTCCGCCATCCCCGCGCGCCACTTGCCGCACCTGTTCGAGCGCTTCTATCGCGCCGACCCGGCCCGCAGCGATTCGGCGGCCTCTACCGGCCTGGGTTTGGCCATCGTCACGGCCATCATGCAATTGCATGGCGGCAGCGCGACGGTCGCGTCGGATGCGGCCGCCACGACGTTTACGTTGATGTTTCCGCTCCAGGAGCGTAGGTCGGATTAGCGGGGCAAAGCCACGCGTAATCCGACAATATTGTTGGCGTTGGCGTTGGCGGTGTCGGATTACGGTCCTGCGGACCTAATCCGACCTACGCCGCTGACCTTCCCCGTTTAGCCCATTTCGACAAGGAACTCATGCATGCCCGTATGCGGCAATTGCGTGCACGCTGGCGCAAAGTGCGGCAACTGGCCCCACAGCAGCGGGTTGCCGACGATGTACACATGATGCTGCGCGCGCGTGAGTGCCACGTTGAGCAGGTTCGGCGTACTGGCCGCCCATTGCGCGGCGCCTGCCGTGCTGTCGTCGGCGCCGAGGACCAGCATCACCACGCTTTGTTCCTTGCCCTGGAAGGTGTGCACGGTGCCCACCATCTGGCTGCTCCACTGACGCAATTCGCGCGCCGTCGGCGCCTTGCCGTAGCCGAGGCGGCGGTCCCAGTCCAGGTCCATGATGCGCGAGCGCAATTCGTTGCGCACGGCCTTGAACGGCGTGATCACATACATGTCGGGTAGCTTGCCGTCGCGGCGGTACAGTTTCAGCAGCACTTCCAGCACGAAATCGAGTTGCACGGGCACCACCTGCTTGTAGCTGACGGGGCCGACGGCGTCGATCCAGCGGCTGGGGCCCCGCGTGAGGCCACGCGCGCCGGCCGGCGGCGTGCGTTCAGCTAGCCCGTAGACCATCTTGTCTTCATAGGCGATGTTGTTGGCCAGCGAAAACATCGGTTCCACGCAGCGACGGTGCACGCGCAAGGGGCTGCCGATCCACAGCGGCTGTGCGCTGCCGGCGCCGACGACCGCGCCATAGCGGTTGGCCTTGTCGGCCAGGGTCTGCACGGAAACCGACGTTGGCGCATAACTGCCATCCTGCGTGTGCGGCGACAGGGCGGACAAGGTGTGCACCAGGCGGCCCGGCACTGTGAATACGGGTTCGATCTGCAGTGGGTCGCCCACGACGATGGCGCGCTTGGCACGCCACAGGCTGCCCAGCGCCGCTTGCGGCACGGCCTGGCCCGCCTCATCGATGAACAGCCAGCCCAGCGATTCGGGGCCCATGCCCTGGAACTGGCGCGCGAACGAGGCAAACGTGGTCGACACGACAGGCACCACCATGAACAGGCTGTGCCAGACCATGGCGATATGCGACTGGTCATAGGCGCGCTTGTTTTTCAGCAATTTGGAGACGGCCAGCAAGTTGCCGCCAAAGCCGGGACCGCCTTTTTTTGCTACTTCCGCCAGCCACGCTTCATGCAGGGCCAGGGCTTTGGCGAACAGGCGCGAGCGCAGGCGCGCCAGCGCCGGTTCATGCCACAGGCCGGCTATCTGCAGCGCGTCGCCATCCAGCTCGTCCAGGGTCGCGGGGGCGATGATGGTGGGGAAACGCATGCGCGCGCGGCGCAGCAGTTCCGTGCTGTCATCCCATTCGCGCTGGCGCGACTGCGCCGTGCGCAGGGCGATGTGCAAGCTGTTGCGGGCCCGCTCGCAGCGCGGCTCCAGTTCGCCCTTCAGCAGCAGCTTGATGGCGGACACGTCGCGCGCGGCCTGGCGCTGCGCCTCGGCATTGGCGATGACGGCCTCCTTGTAGGCGCGCGCCGGAGCGGTGCGGAATAAACGGGCAAAGAAGCCCGGCTGCGTCAGCGCCACCAGGCGTTCTTCTTCCAGCAATTCCTTCTTGCTGGCGAGCAGGGTGTCTTGCTGCGCCAGCGCGCCGGACAGAGCGCCATTCGCCGCATCCATCTCTTGCTCGGCAGCAATCAGCGCTTGCTGGCTGGCCTGGATGAAATCTTCTTCCGTGCAAGTGCCCACGGCTTGCCACAGGGCCGCGTACTGGGCGTGCTCGGCCAGGGTTTTTTCCACCACGTGTTCCGTCTCGCGAAACTCGCGCGCCGCCTGGGCGAAGCTCACGCCCTGGTAGCTGGCCAGCCACTGGCGGATATTTTGCGCGTTTGGCGTCTTGCGCACCGTGGTTTTATCCCAGTCATCGTCATAAAAATTGCTGACGAAGCGGCGGCGGTTGGCGCTATTGCCCAGCGCACAGGACATCAAGCCCCATGGCGCTTCCGTCTCATTCAGGGCGCGGTTGGCGCCATTGCCGTCGGCCACGACCCGGCGCGCCACGCTTTCAAAGTAACGCGTGCGCGCCCATTCCTTGCCCAACTGCTTGGGTTTTGGGAGGTCGCCGGAAATGTTTTCCACCGCTGCATTGTTCGACGAAGCGACGACCATTTCAAAGCCCGTCAATTCCGGACGCAGGCGCGCGATGGTGATCGGGTCGCGCACGCCTTCGAAGGCCACGGCCACCTTGCCGATGAAGGCGTCGCCGGCGCGGTCCAGGCAGGACAGCACGCTGGCGCGGCGCACGATGTTGTCGGCGAACAATTCGCGCAACAAGGTCGTCTTGCCTGTGCCGGGCGGGCCGTTGACGGAAAAGATGCCCCGCTCGCTCAAGCCCGTGCGCGCGCCGTGGATGGCGAACTGCTGCATCAGGCTCATGGCGTAGCTGGCGTCTTCCAGCCAGTGTCCCCGGTTCATATTGCCCGGATTGAGCATGGCGGCCAGCGCCTGGCGTCCGGCCGGGCTATACAGGTCGATGCGCTCATCCTGTGCCAGCGGCGTCAGATAGGCGGCGACCGTCGCGGGTAGCTTGCCGCCGCGCAAGGCGCGGATGATCTGTTCCAGGTCGTCCAGGTAAAAACTGTTGAGGATATCGATCGATGGTTCCACCGCGTCGCCGAAGTCCAGGCTGCGGTTCTGGCTGGCCTCAGCCAGGTCGCCTTCCGCCACGGCGGCGCGTTTCTTGCGGGTGCGCAATTCCAGCACGGCCAGCGGCTGGCCGGCGGACGGATGGAAGCCGGCCCAGTCGCGCAGCAGGTCGGCCAGGGCCGCGATTTCCATGCCCGACAGGGGAGATGAGACATTGCCGGCCTCATCCGTCACTTGCTGCGGTACGCGGGCAGCGGCAAAGTTGCGCAAGCTGTCCTGCAGCGCCAGCTGGCTGTCGCTGAAGGCGTCCAGGCTCAGGCCCGACCAGTCCGGCGTGCGGGCGCGGCCCAGCGCCCACGGCAAGGTCGACACGGACACGGGATCGAACTGCGGCTCGCCCAGCGCATTGAGGTTCAGGCGTGCAAAGCACGAGCGTCCCAGCAGTTCTGTTTTTTCGGCTTCGGCCATGTTTTCCGGGCCATTGGCCGGCGGACAAAGCTTGTTGATTTCGGCCTTGTCGAACACGCCGAGGAACAGCGAAAAGCCGTCGATCTCGCGGTCGGACGGTACTTGCCATTGCGTGGCGAACTGCAGCGGCAATTGCGCCAGCTGTTCGCGCTGCAGGAGGCGCACGGTGGACGGGTCTTCAACGTCCGTGATTTGATTCAGGTCAAACGGGATAAAGAATTCGATCTTGTGCCAATACTCCAGGATAGCCAGGAGGCGCTGCTGTTCTGCCTGATTCATGATGACCAATATTTTGTAAAGCGAGCGAGGATTGTAAAGCGTATGCGCGGTGCACGTTTTGCACTTTTGCCTATTGCGCGGGCTTTGCTGCAAAAAAAGTGGCGATTGCGGACGAAAAAAAGCCAGGCAGCAACTTCCTGCCTGGCTTTCCCGTGGGGAGGACGTTGCTATTGCTTAAAACTCTACCCATTCGCTCTCGGCAGCCGCATTGCTGCGGTGTGCCGGCGCGGCCGCGACGGCCTTGCGCGCTGGCGCCGGCCGGGCTGCGGGGGGCGCGATTTTTGCCGCTGCCGCTGCTGGTGCTGCCCGCACAGGCGTCAGCTTGGGTGCGCTGGCGACATGGTTGCCGGTTTTAAAGAAACCCACCACGTGCGCCAGTTCGCCCGCCTGCTCCTGCATGCTTTGCGAAGCGGCCGCCGCTTCTTCCACCAGGGCCGCGTTTTGTTGCGTCACTTCATCCATCTGCGCAATGGCCATATTGATTTGCTCGATGCCGATGGTCTGCTCGTGCGTGGCGGAAGTGATTTCGCCCATGATGTCGGTCACGCGCACGATGCTGTCGACGATGTCACCCATGGTCTGGCCCGCTTCATTGACGAGGCGCGAACCCGTGTCCACGTTGGCGACGGACGCGGCGATGAGTTCCTTGATTTCCTTGGCGGCCGAGGCTGAACGGTGCGCCAAGTTGCGCACCTCTGTTGCTACCACGGCGAAGCCACGGCCCTGTTCGCCCGCGCGCGCCGCTTCCACGGCCGCGTTCAAGGCCAGGATATTGGTCTGGAAGGCGATGCCGTCGATGACGCCGATGATGTCGACGATTTTCTTCGACGAGGCATTGATGGTGCCCATGGTGTCGACCACTTGCGAGACGATGCTGCCACCGCGCACGGCCACTTCCGACGCGCTTTTCGCCAGCTGGTTGGCCTGGCGTGCGTTGTCCGCGTTCTGCTTCACAGTGGACGTCAGCTCTTCCATGGCCGATGCCGTCTCTTCCAGCGAGCTGGCTTGCTCTTCCGTGCGTGACGACAGGTCGAGGTTGCCGGCGGCAATTTCACTCGATGCCGTGGAGATCGCCTCCGTGCCGTGGCGCACTTGCGCCACCACGCCCAATAAACTGTCGTTCATGGCTTTCAGGGCGCCCAGCAGGCGGCCCGTTTCATCGCTGGAATTGACGACGATGTGCGACGACAAGTCGCCGGACGCCACGGTTTCGGCCACGGCCACTGCCGCATTGATGGGCTGGGTGATCGAGCGCGTGATGATCCAGGCAACAAAAGCGCCCAGCAGCACGGCCACGCTGCCCAGGGCAAGCATGGAGGCGCGCGCGCTGGCGCTCAGCGTTTCGGCGTCCGTCGCCGCCTGCGCCGCCTGCTGCGCTTCATAGGCGAGCAGGCTGTCGAGCGCGCCCAGCACGCGCTTCAGGCCGGGTGCCGCCTGCTGCGTCAAAAAGGCGATCGCTTCTTCCGTCTGGCCCGCATTGCGCAGCTCGATGACTTTGTTGTTCAGCGGTGCGCCCGATTTCAGGGCCGCGTCCAGTTCGGCCATCAGCGCCGTTTCCTTGTCCGTCGAGATTTTCTTTTGCAAGGTTTCCTTGGCGGCGCCATATTTCTTGCGCGCTTCGCCGATCTTTGCCAGTTCCGCCTGCACCAGAGCTTCCGTCGGCGCCACTACCACGCTGGTGATCGCCAGGGTAATGTTGCGCACGTTGTCGCTCATGGTATTGGCGGCCGCCATCTTGACGTTCTTGTCGGCCACGATGTCGTGCGTGCGCGCGCTCAATTGCCCCATGGAATACAGGCCGACGAGCAAGACGGCTACCAGCAGGCCGAGGACGACAGCAAACCCGATCCCGAGCCGGGTGCCGATTTTGAATTGTGTGAGTGACATGATTGCTTTCGTATTGCGGAAGTGAGGGAAAACGTCGACAGGCCAGGTCTACGGGTTTATACGTAGCAGCAACCAGGCTGTAATTGTTCCTCAAAATTCCACACTGCAATACAAAAACTTGTATCAAGTCCGTGAAAAGTTTTAAAAATGTTGGCAAATTAAATAAGTTGTCGTGTGGAAACAACGAGCGCGGCGCTGGATGCGGGCTCAGTGTTCCGGAAATACATGGGTGGCCAGGAAATCGATGAAGGCGCGCAGTGTCGGCGTCGTAGCCCTCTTCTGGGGTGCTGCGCATACGAGCGGACTGATCGTCACGCAAGTGTGGTGCAGCAGCGAAGCGCGCGAGGCGCCCGCGTTCGCCATCGGCGTGTACATCGCCGCCATCAACCTGGGCGTGACGGTGGGCGCGATGGCATGCAGGGGGCGCTGGCCTTGATCTTGCTCAAGGCGTGGTTGTACCGCCCGTACTCAGTCGGCAATATGGTTGGGGATGCGAAACAGTAAATCCGTGTCGCCGATATCCACGCCCGCTTGCGACAGCAGGGTGCTGGCCTGGCCCCGGTGATGCGTCTGGTGATTGAAGAAATGCATGAGCAGGCTGAAAAACTCGCGCCGGTTCGGCCCCTTGCTGTTGCGGTAGTCGAGCAAATGGTCGAGGTCGGCTTCCGTGATGGAGGCGGTCCAGTCGACGATGAGCTGGTCCAGCCACAGCCGGTGCGCGTGCATGGCGGCAAAATCCTCGGCCGCGAACAGCGGGTGCGTGAGCGAAGCGGGTGGCGTGATGGCGCGGATGGGGTCGAGCAGGGGAAAGCCGGCCGGGTGCTTTGCATAGCGCTGCAGCCACAGGGTGTCGCCCACCATCACGTGGTTCAGGGTGGCCAGCAGGGAGCCGAAAAAGGCGCCCCGCTCGCGCTGCAGCTCGCCGGGCGGCAGGCTGGCCGCCGCCGCGTAGACTTTGGCATTCATCCACTGGTTGTAATCGGCCATCAGGCAAAGGTGGGCGCAACGGCGCATGGGGACTCCTCCAGTGGATGAATAATGAGTTTAAACGGACTTCAGGAACGCGCGTATGCCAGCGAGCAACATTTCAATGGCCATCGCCGTCAGGATCAAGCCCATCAGGCGCTCGAACGCCGTCATGACTCTTGGACCGAGAGCCCGCTGCAAGCGTTCGGCGCACAGGAAGACGGCCAGCCAGACGACAGCCACGGCCGTCAGCCCCGCCACGTGGGCGATGACTTCATTCATTTCATGCGAGGAAAACAGCAGCACGGTCGCCAGGGCCGACGGGCCGGCCAGCGCGGGGATGGCCAGCGGCACGATGAACGGTTCGCCGGCCATCTCGTGGTCGCTATTGCCCGCGTTGGGCTGCGGAAACACCATGCGCATGGCGATCAGGAACAGGATCACGCCGCCGCCGATGCGCAGGGCCACTTCCGACAATTGCAAGGCGTTCAGGAAATGGCGGCCGAAGAACATAAACAGCAGCAAGATGCCGAAGGCGATCATGCATTCGCGCACCACGACTTTCCAGCGCCGCTCGATGGGCACCCGTTTCAGGGCATTGACGAACAGGGAAACGTTGCCGAACGGATCGGTGACGAGCAAGAGCAGGATAAAAGTCTGGAAGAAATTCTGTGTCATGGTGATGTGATTGAGGTCAACACCGCTGCCAGGATGGGCGCGCTGCGATAAGGCTTGCGATGATAACAAGAGCGGCGGCTATCGCCCATGATTATTGATGCATAGCAGCATTTTTTTTATGCCGCGATGACTTGTGCCTGGTAAAACGCGGTGGGCGTGGTGCCGAAATGTTTCCTGAACATGGCCGTAAACGCACTTTGGCTGGTGTAGCCATTCTCCATGGCCACGTCGATAACCTTGCTGCCGTGCGCCAATTGTTCCAGCGCCCGCAGCAAGCGCGCCTGCTGGCGCCACTGGCCAAAGCGCATGCCCGTCTGTTTCTGGAACAAGCGGTGCAGGCTGCGCTCGGTAATCGCCAGTTCCTGCGCCCAGTGGGCCACCGTCTGCTGTTCGCCCGGTTGCGCCATCAGCCGCGCACAGATGCCGCGCAGGCGCGCGTCAGAAGGTAGTGGCAGATACAGGGGCAGCACAGGCAGGCTGTCGAGCTCGTGCAACAGCAATTGCAGCAGATGCCAGTCGCGGCTGCCTTCCGTGAAATCAGGCGCGATGTCGACGGCCGCCACGATCAGTTGCCGCAGCAGGGGGCTGATATCGAGCACGCAGCTGTGGCGCGGCAGCAGCGGTGAGCTGGCACAGTCGATGAAGACGGTGCGCATTTTCACGGCGCCACTCATGCGCACCTGATGCGCAATGCCGGGTTGCAGCCACACGCCGCGCGTGGGCGGCACCACCCAGCGCCCGCCTTGGGCCTCGATGGTCATCACGCCCTCGATGGCGTACAGCAATTGTGCATGCGTGTGGCGGTGCACGGAAATCACGTGGCCATGCGCATAGTCGACGGCCAGCGCCATGGCGCGCGCCGTGACGGGCAGCAATTCCTGAAAGGCGGGGGAGGTGCAATCCATGAAAGTGGGTCAGTTTTGCGATAGGTACAGACATATTAGCGCGAGAAGGCGCGGCGCGCCTGCGGCAAGATGAATACCCGCAATGTTTTATGGAGCCTCGCATGCCTGTGCGCGCCTATCTGTATCCCTTCCTGGCCATGTTGCTGTGGGCCGGTAACGTCGTCGTCTCGAAACTGGCCGCGTCCAGCATCGCCCCCACGGCCATCACCTTTTACCGCCTGGTGCTGGTCTTGCTGGTGATGACGCCGTTTATCGCCCGTCCCCTGTGGCGCAACCGCGCCGCCATCCGCCGCCAGTGGTGGCAGCTGGCGCTGTGCGGCGTGATGTCGATGGCGCTGTTCCAGAGCTTGTCCTACCGCGCCGCCGAATCGACGACGGCGACGAATATGGCCATCGTCACGGCGCTGGCGCCATTGATGACGGCCCTGCTCAGCGTGTTGCTGCTGGGCGAACGATTGACGGTCGGCATGGCGGCCGGCGGCGTGCTGTCGTTTGGAGGCTTGCTGTACCTGGTGGGGCGCGGCGACGTGCTGGCCTTGCTGCATCAAGGCGTGCATGCGGGCGATGCGCTGATGCTGCTGGCCTGCCTGATCTTCGCTTTGTACGGCGTGCTGCTGCGCCGCTGGCGTTTATCCATTCCCGCCTGGCAAGCCATTTATTGCCAGGCGCTGGCAGCCCTGGTGTGCATGCTGCCGCTGTTCCTGCTGCTGCCACCCGGCAGCGCCCGGCTGGACGCCACCACCTTGCCCCTGATCGGCTATGCGGGCATCGGCTCGTCCATCGTGCTGTCCTACCTGTGGATCGAAGGCGTGAAACTGCTGGGGCCGAACCGCTGCAGCATTTACGTCAACCTGCTGCCCTTGCTGACGGCCTTGCTGGCCATCGTCTGGCTGCACGAAAGCATGCATATTTATCACCTGATCGGCGGCGGCATTTCGCTGCTGGGCGTGCTGCTGGCGCAGACGGTGCAGCGGCCCCTGTGGCGCCAGCGTCCTGGCGTGTCCGGTCTTGCCTGAACGGCCATGCATAATGGCGGTTTTCAGGCAGTGGAGTGGTCATGCGGCAAACATTTTGGATGAGCACGATGGCGGCGCTGCTGGTGCTGGCCTTCCTGCGGGAAAATGGCGAAGTCAACGGCTACTACTGCCAGTGCAATGACGGCAGCGACAAGCGCATGCCCCTGGACCAGTATGGCCAGGCCAGCATCGAGGCCGTGTTCCAGCTTGACCTCGACAGCGAAGGCGAGACCACCCTGGTACTCAGCCGCAGCGGCGATAAGCTCTTTGGCTTGCATGCTTACCGCTACGAGCGCAGCGGCGGCAAGATGTTCAAGGTGGCGACCTTGCAGCCTGCGCTGGACGCCATCGTGCGCGGCGCCAGGGTCATGGATGAAGCGGGAGTGCGCGCGGCGCTGGCCCGTTTGCAGCTGATCGATTACAGCATCGCTTACGCGCCCACGGGCGTGGCCGAGTTCGACGCCATCGAGCATGCGCACGGCACCCTGGCCGGCTATTTCAATATCGATGGCGAGTTACTGCCAGCCAAACCTGCCGACGCCCCGGCGTTTGCCTATAAAAAAACCTTCCAGGAAAAGGATGGTCATTATCTGACCGTCACGTATCTGTTGGGCAAGGGCTGGGAAGGGGGCCGCGCACCCAGCTACCACGTCAAGTGGATCACCTGGGAAACGCAGCCGCAGCGCTTTGCCGCCAGCCAGGATGGGCCATTCATCGAATACGACGTGAATTGCTGCGTGGGCAGCGTATTCGCCCGCGGCCAGTATGCGCAGGGCAAGCGCACTGGGCAGTGGCACTTTGAGGAGCCGAATACCATCCGCTCGTCTGGCGCCTTTGTCGACGACAAGGCTGAAGGGCCGTGGACGTATGCCAGCGGTGATGAAACGACCACGGGGCAGATGTTCAAGGGCCAGCGCACGGGCCGCTGGGAAGTGAGCCCGGGCGTGGCCGAATGGCGCGCAGCGGACATGCACAGCTTCACCGGTTACGACCATTTCGTGAAAGACCGCTTGAATGGGCCCAGCGAGCGCCGCGTCGGTGGCGTGGTGCAATGGCAGGGCAATTATGTCAATGGCAAGAAGCAGGGTCAGTGGGTCGAGCCTGGTGGTGGCGGTCTGTACGTCGATGACGTGAAACAGGAGCCGTGAAAGGCGACGCCGGATGGCGGCTGGCAAGTGCTGACCATGCTCGATGGCAAGCCCGATGGCCAGCTCATCAGAGAAACCGTCTATTAACATAACTGTCATTCCGGCGCGACCGCACACGACAGCGGAATGCCAGTTCTGCGCAAAAAACATCATCCGCTTGTTACAAAGCGTGAAAATCCATGCTGGATGTTGCTACTGGTAATCTTTCCCTGTATCTTGCAGTCAGGAAATTAAAAGTACAGCAAACCTCAACCTCGTTGCCCTGTATTGCACTCTTGACGATATGCGCGGGCCGCCTTCCCCCCTGCCGCCACACACGCCGTATCGATCTGTCCTGAACAATTCACGTGACCCGCCTATCTGGCGCTTGCTGCTATCCGTTTGGTGAGCGCAGGCATGGTTACGCCCCTACCAAGGAAACTGCATGCTGTCGAATATAACAATAAAAATGCGCCTGATCGCCACCATGAGTGTGCTGGGCTTGTTGATCGCCGTGCTGGGCGTCATGAGTATCATCAGCCTGAAATCGGCTAACAGCAACATCAACGAGGTCTACAGCAATCAGCTGGCATCGACGCAAGTCATCGGCGAGTCGCAGATTCTGCTGGGTCGCGCCCGTTTCACGATGGACCGCGTGATGGTGCACCCCGACGCGGCCAATACCAAGGAGACCCTGGCGCGTGCCGAACAATTCATGGAAGCTTCCAACAAGTCCTGGAAGGTGTACCTGGCCTTGCCGCAAGGCGCGGACGAAAAGCGCCTGTCCGACGACATGGACAAGAAGCGCAGCGAATACATCAGCAACGGTTTGCTGGTCATGAGCAAGGCTTTGCGTGACGGCAACATCGCGCAAGCGGACGGGTTGATGATGACGGGGCTGACGCCGCTGTACCGCACCCTGGACCAGGCAGCCGAAACATTGACGCAATACCAGGCCACTTCGGCCGCCGCGATGTATGCGGAAAGCCAGTCCAGCTACCGCAGCCAGGTGGCCATGGCCATCGGCGGCATGATCGTCGGCGCCTTGCTGACCATTATTTCCAGCATCTTCCTGCTGCGCGCCATCTTTAACCCGCTGGACCAGGCCCTGCGCCATTTCGGCGCCATTTCCGACGGCAACCTGGCCAATGACATCGTCATCACGCGCAACGACGAGATGGGCGCCTTGCTGACGGGCTTGCAGAAAATGCAGGAACGCCTGTCGACCACCGTGCGCGGCGTGCGCGACGGCAGCGGCGCCATCGCCACGGCCAGCAATGAAATCGCCTCGGGCAACCTGGATTTATCGAGCCGCACGGAGCAGCAAGCGTCGAGCCTGGAAGAAACGGCATCTTCGCTGGAAGAACTGACCTCGACCGTCAAGCAGAATTCCGACAATGCGCGCCAGGCGAACCAGCTGGCCGTGTCCGCGTCGGATGTGGCCGTCAAGGGCGGTGCGCTGGTGGCGCAAGTAGTCGATACCATGGGCAGCATCAGCGAATCGTCGAAAAAGATTGCCGACATCATCGGCGTCATCGATGGCATCGCTTTCCAGACCAACATCCTGGCCCTGAACGCGGCCGTGGAAGCGGCGCGAGCCGGCGAGCAGGGCCGTGGCTTTGCCGTCGTCGCCACGGAAGTACGCAACCTGGCGCACCGCTCGGCCAGCGCCGCCAAGGATATCAAGGTGCTCATCGAAGCGTCGGTGCAGAACGTGGGCGCCGGCAGCGCGCTGGTCAGCCAGACGGGCACGACGATGGACGAAATCGTGTCCAGCATCCGCCGCGTGACGGACATCATGGGCGAAATCAGCGCCGCCGGCCGCGAGCAGGAACTGGGCATTGGCCAGATCAATCAAGCCGTGGCGGAAATGGATACCGTGACGCAACAGAATGCGGCATTGGTGGAAGAAGCGGCGGCCGCTTCGGAAGCTATGCAGGAGCAGGCGGCGGCGCTGGCCGAAATGGTCAGCATTTTCAAGCTCGACGCCGCCCACAGCGGCCCGGCCCCCGCCAAGCCTGCCTTGCGCAAGCCTGTCGTGGCCGCCACCAGCACGGCCTTGAAACGCCCGGTCCTGCGCCTGGCGCCGGCATCGGTTGCCGCCGCCAAGCCGCGTCCAGCCAAGCCGGCCGCCGACAATAGCGGCGAGTGGGAAGAGTTCTAAGTTACTGCGCTGGCAGGGTGGCTTTGCTGCCCTGTTCCTGCAGCATCGCCGCCTCGGACAGGGCCTGGGCGCGCGCTTCCTCTGCCGCCTGTTCCGCTTTCTCATGCGCATCATGGCGCGCCTGCAAGGCTGCCCGCGCGCGCACGAAGACGATCTTGATGGCCGCCATCACGGGCACGGACAGGAAGATGCCGACCACGCCACCCAACTGGTCACCAGCGAGCAAGCCGACGATCACCATCAGCGGGCTCACTTCCACGCCTTCGCTCATCAGGTACGGATTGACCACGTAATCCTGGAATAAACGGTAGGCGGCAATAAAGCCGATCAGCCAGAACACGTGCTCGAAGCCGCTGAAACCGGCCACGACCACGGCGATGACGGCGGCCGCCAGCGGGCCGGCAAACGGAATGAATTCCAGCAAGGCGGCCGCGCCGGCCAGCAGCAGGCTGTACGGCACGCCCATCAGGGAAAAGGCGATGCTGTAGGACACAAAAGTGGCGATCGACAACAGCAACAAGGCGCGCACATAGCGCGACAGCAAGATGTCGAGGTCATCGATGATGGCGCCCCAGAGTTTCTTGTTCGGGCGGTTCAGCAGGGACAGCAAGCCGTCGCGCATGTCCGGCCCTTCCTTGATCAGCAAAAAGCTCAGCACGGGCACCAGCACCAGATAGATCAGGTTGCTGGCCGCATGCATGACGGTCAAGCCCAGTTCCTTCGCCAGCGGCATGGCTTGTCCCGTACCACTGCTCAGCTGCGTCTGCATGAACGACAGCAGGCGCGCGCGCAAGGGTTCCATGAATTCCGGCAACGGAATGCGCTCGGCAAAATTATTCCCCTTGAGCAAGGTCGGCAACTGATCGCTGAGCTTGATCGCCTCTTCCTCGATGCGTGCCCCGAAGATCGAGCCCAGCACCGCTACCAGCAAGATCACCACCAGGAAGACGATGCCGATACTGGCCGTGCGCGGCAGACGCTTCGGCCCATACCGCTCCAGCAGTCCGATCAGCGGATACACGAGGTAGCTGAAGAAAATGGCAAAGACCACCACGATCAGGGTCGACGACACCTTGTAGGTAAGAAAGAGCAGGAAGGCGATGATGAAAGCCGTCCACACCATCTTGGCGACGCGCAAGTTAAAACCGAACATATGACTCCTTAGGGCAGGATGCGACGCAAGCGTGGCAGGCTTGAAGGGCACGGTGGGCAAGGCAGGGACCGGGCCGGGCCGCACGGCCGGAAATCATACCGCAAAATGCCAAAATGCCATGCTCTTATGCGTAATGGCAACGTTTTTCCCTGGTCGGCATCCCCGCCTGCCTATTTTTCGCGCCAGCTGGCCACGGTGATGAAGACGCTGTCTTTCTTGCCCTGTTCGCGCAAGGTCACCGTGTAGCGGCCGCTCGTATCGCTGCCCGTGAACACCACCTTGTCGTCATGCCCCTTCACTTGCGCGCCCTTGGCCAGTTTGGCGTAGGTGTTGAGCACCCAGTGGAAGTCGGCATAGCTGCGCAGGGTGATGCTGGCATCGGGCATGGGCTCGTCGCCGGCCTCGGCCGCTTCCGTGGGCGTGCGCATGGGCAAACCGGCCAGGCCTGCCGGCGCGATGAGTTTGCCACCGCTGGCGCTGCTGTTGAGTTCCGCGTTCGGCAACAGCAGATGCAGCAAGCTGGGGGGAAAGCCGGGTGGCACGTCGCGCTGCTCCCAGCCGGGCTGGTCGGGGCGGGTGGTGATGTATTCCACTACAGCAATGCTTTGCCGCTGCTTCGGCGCAGCCTGCGCCAGCATGGGCGGCAGTTGCCGCGCCCAGACCAGCAGCGGCGCGGCCATCTCGTCCTCCGCGTCCGGTGGCAGGAACAAGGTCAGCACGGCATGCGTGGACGGCAGGCAGGCCGGTGCGGCATCGCCAATGGCGGCCTGGCAATGGCCGTTGACAAGGGCCAGCGCCAACAGCTTGCGTTGCGGGTCGAACAGCATGGCGGCGCGCTGCGCACCGTGTTCGCTGGGGTTGATGGAGGCCAGCACCGAGCGTCCGTCGGGCAGCATGGTGCGCTGGATGTCATGCAGCGAACGCATGCTGTCGAGTACCTGGAGCGCGATCAGGGTGTCGCCCTGCGTATAGTCGCCACGCGCATAACCCAGCAGCCTGAAGACGTCAGCGCGGATTTGTGGATGCTCGTTCAGGCTGAGCGGCGGCGATGGCACGGAGACGGGCACGGTGGCGGCATCTTCGGCAGAAATGGCTTGTGCCATGCTGGAAAGCGGCAGGCACAGGGTGGCGCACAGCGACAGCATGCGCAGAGTGATGTTTCCTGGGGTGTTCAATGGCAATCCTTGTCGAGACGCCATGCCGGTCGGCTTGCCGGCATGCGCGCGCCGCGATCTTAGCATTTCAGGAATGAAACGCATTCTGCCAAGCTTGGCTATTGAATCACTGTCCGTCTTGCCATGGCCCAGATCACCATTTCCTGCAGTATTCCCGTCGACGATGAGGTCGTGACCGAGTTCCTGCACAAGTACGTGCTGTGCTCGCGTGTCGGCGCGGCCAGGAAATTGCGCATGGGAGAGAAGGGCTGCTTCTATACCTGTTCTTTGTACCAGGAAGACCATGCCAAGGTGAGCCGTTTGATTCGCCGCATGCTGGCCTTCTTTGAAAGCAAGGATATTCTCTTAACCATCCTCAAGATCGGTGCCCAGGACAGCTGGGATGAGGTGGACCCGGAGCAGCGCGATCCCTGGAAGTTTTCGCCACAAGCCTTGCTGGCGCTGCTCGATGCAGCGCCCAACGGCAATGCCTAGGCGGCGTTGAGCACGTAGCGGTTCTTGCCGCTTTTCTTGGCCTGGTACAGCGACTCATCGGCACGCCGGTAGCTGTGCGACAAGTCCGCTTCCTTGATCAGTTCGGCGATGCCGATGCTGACGGACACCTTGCGTTCCGGCACGAAAGCCGCTTCGACGCTGTCGACCAGCTGCGCGGCAAAGGCGCAGGCCGCGTTCTTTTCGCCCAGGTAAATCACGGCAAACTCCTCGCCACCCAGGCGGCCGCACAGGTGCTCGCCCGACAGCCCCGCGATCACCTCGGCGATCTTTTTCAGCACCTCGTCGCCCACGTCATGGCCGTACACGTCGTTGATTTGCTTGAAGTCGTCGATGTCGATCATCAGAAAATACGCGGGCGTGTGCGCCGTACGCTGCAGGATGCGGGCGCTTTGCGTAAACATGCGGCGATTGTTGAGCCCAGTCAAGCCATCCTTGTAGGCCATCGTCGCCAGTTCGCGCTGGGCTCGATAGTTATGGATGCGCAAGACGAGAAAATAGATATTCAGCGCCAGGCCGATGATCACGCTGATGGTAACGGCCAGCACCGGCCAATGCTGGTCAGCCTGGCCCGCATGCACGGGAAACTGCCCCAGCCCCAGGATGGCCCACACGCACAGCGACACGCCCAGGTAATACGCAATGCCGCTGAAGATGGGCGCCGTCGTCAGGGTGATCATCACCCCCAGCGGCAATACCCAGAAAGCGGGATCTTCCGTGCCCAGTATCAGCACACGAAAGCTGAAAGCGATGCACAGCACGCTGATGGTGCCGCTGGCGATAATCGCCTGCAGCGACTTCGCATACTTGGTCAGCACCAGCCCGACCACCATGCCCGTCACGCCCAACGCCGCCTGCGCATGATCGAGCGAAGCGCGCGACAAGGTCAGGCTGAACGTGACCAGCCAGCAAGCCAGGCCAAACGTCAGGATCGCTATCGAAATGAAATGCAGTTCCTTGAAAAAGCGCTGCTGCTGCTCCCGTTCTCCTGAAAAGAACAGGTAATAGAAGGCAGGATACAGGCTGTGCGAAGTGAACATTGCATTTGTCCAGGCAGATAACACGCCTTGCGGCAGGGACGCCTCCCGGCAACGGCAGGCGGCTTGGCGCGCGTACAAAATTAGTTGCGCTTGGGAACGAGTGTAATGGTTTCTTGGGGTAAATGGGCATACGGAAGCGGAAAAACGCGGATCACTGTCCTGCTGCCGCCACAGTATGAAGGTAGTGTGCTTATTGCTCGATCAACACAGCTATACCGAGGCCATGCTGCAAACTGCTTGGCGCAGCAAGACCAATCAGTATATCGCCGCCAGCATCGTCGGCGTCTTTACGCGATGTTGGATGGCAAGTTGGAACCAGTGTTGCAAACCCTTTGGCGAAGTGTTGTGGCCGAAGGCGGCTTGACAGCGCCAACATAAAATAAGGATTTTGCTATTTCATTTTTTCCTTTAAGTTAAAATAACGCCTCCATTCATTTTAACTTCAGCGAACCTATGCAACGTGGACTCACGGGGACCTACACATCGACCATTGCCGGTGGTGTGGCGTGCCAGGCCTTTGTGCCCTTGCCACTGCCACCCACGCCTGCACTGGACTTGAACGGCAAGCTGCAAAGCCGCCTGGACGAAGCCTTGATCGCACTGGGACGACTCGATGCCATCAGCACGCTCTTGCCCGACGCACGGCTGTTTCTGTACAGTTACGTGCGCAAGGAAGCCGTCATGTCTTCGCAAATTGAAGGCACGCAATCGTCGCTCAGCGACCTGATGCTGTATGAGATAGAAGGGCAGCCTGGCGTGCCGCTCGATGATGTGCAAGAGGTCTCGTGCTACGTCAAGGCAATGTCGCTAGGCGTGGAACGGATACGGCAAGGGCAGCCCATCAGTTTTCGATTGCTGACGGAAGTGCATCAAGTGCTGATGACGTCGGGTAGGGGCGTGCAGCGCAGCCCTGGTGAATTTCGCCGCAATCAGGTGTGGATCGGTGGCCATCGCGCCGATGAGGCAACGTTTGTGCCGCCGCCCGCCAACCAGCTGGCCGACTGCTGGGCGGCACTGGAAAACTTCATCAACGACGTGCCGCAGCCGACTGCCGCCATCATCAAGGCGGCACTATCGCATGTGCAATTTGAAACCATCCATCCCTTCCTGGATGGCAATGGCCGCCTCGGCCGCATGCTGATACCGCTGATACTGGTTGACGCCCGTATCCTGCAGGAACCGCTGCTGTATCTTTCCGTGTTTTTCAAACAGCATCGTGAAACCTACTACAGCTTGCTGCAACAGGTACGCATCAGCGGCAACTGGGAAGCATGGCTGCTGTTCTTTGCCGATGCCATCGCCGCCACCGCCAATCAGGCCGTTAGCACGGCCCAGGCGTTGACGCAGTTGCTGGCGCAAGACAAGGCACGGCTGGCGGAACTGGGTCGCTTGGCCGGGTCGGCCAGGCAAATCCTCGATGCGCTGTTTGCGCACCCCATCTTGAATATTGCCGCCCTGAGCAAGACCACCGGCTTGACCGCCGCGACGGTGGGCAAGGCGCTCGATGCCATGGCAGGTACGCTGGGCATGGTGCAGGAAGTGACGGGCCAAAAACGCAACCGCGTGTATGCCTACGGTGCTTACATCAATATTTTGAATCAGGGAACAAGCTAATGAACAACAACGATATTGTCCAGAAACTCTGGAACCTCTGCGACGTGCTGCACGACGATACATTGGCGCTGAGAGTGCGCAGAGGTTTGGATATCGGCATGGCTGAGATCGTGTCGTAATGGCGGACCTGACCCGTCTCCTGTGCGTCTCCTTGTGACCCCGTCTCCTTGTTTTTCTCATATTTATAGAAATTCATATAAATTGCTGCAATTCCCAGGTGGAGAGGTGTGAAGATAAAATACAAGAAGAATCTAGATGTGCTCCGAAAAACTACCCTTCTATTGTTGGTAGTGAATGTAAGAAAATATCAAGGCTTTTTGATATTTTTCTTCCTGCCAATAGATTTATATTTTTTAAGTAAGGTTTTGAAATCTTGCTATATAACTTCGCTTCTTTTGCAAATTCAAGATTTTTCTTTTTTAACGCAATTTTTAGGTGATTTTCGCAACCTAAAATTTTCGAGGCAGATTTCTTGTTGTCAATGTACAGTGGAAGTAGCCAGCATTCTGTCGAGTGAATCGCTATTGCAAAAAAAATTCGGTGGCTGAAATTTTGAAACGTTTCCGAGTGAATTTTGCTTATTATTTTTTTTCTTACATCTTCTATTATATCCTCTACTTCCCTTGCTACACCATTTTTTGTCAAATCAACGCCAAAAGATGGATGATTACATGCATCGGTATCGACCTGAATTACTAGCCACTCATTTTGTAAAAAAACATCGCTTAGTGAGAGGGAGTTACAATATTCTAGAACCTGTTCCCACCCACCAAAATTTTCATTTTTATAGCGATATTGATCAGTCGCATCTTTTCGTGGTTGAATAATATTCACTTCTATATCAAAATTATAATGGCCTGCAAGAATATTGTCTAACACTGCTTGATCAGTTTCACCTTCGGTAATTAATGCAAAACTACTCATTGTTAGAATCCTTTAGGAAGTCCACCAAGAATGCCTCTAGAAAATAACTCGGAAAGCCGGACTATATTATTTTCGGAATTTTCAGGTTTGAATACACGCTTTATTTTTGTCGCTCCACTTCGTGATCTTGATATAACAAAGAGGCGCTGTTCATCATCATCTAAGTTCATTCCATCAAGAATTGAAGGGTTGTGCGTAGTGAGAATAATCTGTTTTTGATTTTTTTGTGAAATTTTAACAAGTTGAATAATTAACTTTTCACAAAGTTTTGGGTTTAATGAAGCATCTATATTGTCTATCGCAAAAAAATCTGGGGTTAGTTTGCTGTGAAAAAGTAAAAAATAGAAAAGTAAAAAGAAAAAACCTTCATTCGCGCTAGTGTGATCAAAGTATCGATTAACATTCTCGATATAGCGGTCTTTTATTTCCAATTGACCAGATCCTGGAATTTCAACAAATTTTAGATCTTCGAACCAGCCCAAAACATTCAATGATTTTTTTATTTCTTCAAGAATTTCTGAATTTTCTTCCTTTGCATAAATGGACATTAACTTCAATATGCCTTCTCCATTTATGCCCAGTGGCTCAATTTGACCCTCTCGTTGAAATATTCTAAGTGCAGAGTTTTCCGGGGAGTAAATTACAAAGGAGCTTAGTTTTTTTAATAAAATTGATTTTTTTATCGTTGAGGATTGAAGATATTTTATGAGATCGCCGTCATCTTCATTCTCATTGTTTAGCTTAATATCTAATTCAATTTTTCTTTTTTTGTTCGGGGGGACGCTAATTACTTCTTTCTTTTTTTCGTCTTTAATTAGCGCAGTTGATAATGCCGAGGCAAGGTTTTTCAATATGTTTTCTGTTTTTGCTTTGCTTTTGGCATCGGATTTTTCTGCTTCGTTAGTGAAATGTTTTATTGTTTCAATGAAATCGGAAAAATCTAATTTTATTTCAGAATTGTATGTTCTCTCTACATTCCATTTTGAATATGGGGCATTATCGTTTGATAGTTTATAAGATATTATTTCATTGCTTCTTGATTTTACTGAAGTTTGAATATTTTCTGATAAGCTTGCATCTAGAAATGCACTCCGCATATGTTCTGCTTTAGTCACCCGAATTCCCCTTGATACAAGGAATTCGTTGTCAAGCTTGTCAGCTGCTGCTGCCCCAGTAAGCGCAATAGCTTCTAAAATATTGCTTTTTCCAGCACCGTTCTCTCCAATGAAGACATTAAATCGTCCGAGTTCAATTCTTATCTTATCTATCGATTTGTAATTTTCGATATTAATTTCATTAATCATGATTTCCTCGTGTAAAAGGTGGAGGAATTTTATTGATAATTCCTCTTGATAATGTAATTTCAACATTGTCAATATGAAAAAATAGTTACTTCTCGGCCGAACATAATAATTGTATGCTGTGATGAAAAAGAGAAGGAGTTGGTAATTAGTTCGACCGGGCACCGCAGTTAGTGCCTCCTGTCCCGTTTGGGGACAGGATTTAAGTTCAGCGAGCAAAAGATTGGTAGTTCAGGCGCATTAACTATGGTTGGCCATTTGTGTGTGAGTTATGTCAGTTATGATTACTTCTACGATATTTCATTGAAAAATTACACGTCAATATTCCCCGCCCGCAGCGCATTGTTTTCGATGAACGCCCTGCGTGGTTCCACATCATCGCCCATCAGCGTCGTGAAGATCTGATCCGCCGCAATGGCGTCTTCGATCTGTACCTTCAGCAGGCGGCGTACGGTTGGGTCCATCGTCGTTTCCCACAGCTGGTCCGGGTTCATTTCGCCCAGACCTTTGTAGCGCTGTTTCGAGACGGTGCGCTCGGCTTCGTCGCGCAGCCATTGCATGGCCTGATGGAAGTCGACCACGGCGATTTCCTTCATGCGCTCGCCTTCGCCGCGGCGGACAAACGCGCCTTCGCCGATCAGGCCTTCGAAGGTGGCGGCGCCGCTGCTCAGTACGGCGTAGTCCGGGCCTTGCACGAAGTCGGCGTCGATGGCGCTGACTTTGACGTTGCCGTGGTGCATGCGTTCGATGCGCAGCATGTGTTTTTCCGACAAGTCATCGGAACGCACATGCACTTTGACCGCGCTGTCGTTGATGGCTGTCTGCAGGGCCAGGGCGGAGGTTTCCGCCAGGTCCAGCGTCGACAGGTCCAGCTGCACGCCCGTCATGATGGCCGTCAGGGCGGCGCGGTCGATGACGCGCGTCAGACGCGTCATGATGGTGTTCGACAGGTTGAACTTGCGCACCAGTTCCGTCAGGGTCTCGCCGGAAATGCCTTCCGCGCCTGTGCGCGGCACCAGCACGGCCGTGTTCAGCGCCACGGTCATCATGTAGCTCGCTTCCTCGGCGTCATCTTTCAGATAGCGCTCGTCGCGGCCGGCTTTCACCTTGTACAGCGGCGGTTGCGCGATGTAGATGTGGCCGCGCTCGACCAGTTGCGGCATCTGACGGTAGAACAGCGTCAGCAGCAGGGTACGGATGTGGGCGCCGTCGACGTCCGCATCGGTCATGATGATGATGCGGTGGTAGCGCAGTTTTTCGACGTTGAATTCGTCCGGTCCGATCGAGGTGCCGAGCGTGGCGATCAGGGTGGTGATCTGCTCCGACGACAGCATTTTCTCGAAGCGGGCTTTTTCCACGTTCAAGACTTTACCGCGCAGCGGCAGAATCGCCTGGAACTTGCGGTCGCGTCCCTGTTTTGCCGAGCCACCTGCCGAGTCACCCTCGACGATGTACAGTTCGCACAGGGCGGGGTCTTTTTCCTGGCAGTCGGCCAGCTTGGCCGACAGGCCCAGGCCGTCCATGATGCCTTTGCGGCGCGTCAAATCGCGGGCCTTGCGTGCCGCTTCGCGGGCGCGTGCCGCTTCGACGATCTTGCCGCAAATGATCTTGGCGTCGTTCGGTTTTTCTTGCAAGTAGTCGGCCAGGGTCTTGGCGACGATCTCTTCGACGGGGCCGCGTACTTCGCTCGACACCAGCTTGTCTTTCGTCTGCGACGAGAATTTCGGTTCCGGCACTTTTACCGACAGGACGCAGGTCAGGCCTTCGCGCATGTCGTCGCCGCTGATTTCCACTTTCGCCTTCTTGGCGAACTCGTGTTCATCGATGTATTTGTTGATCACGCGCGTCATGGCTGCGCGCAAGCCCGTCAGGTGGGTACCGCCATCGCGTTGAGGGATGTTATTCGTGAAGCACAGCACCTGTTCATTGTAGGCATCGTTCCACTGCATCGACACGTCGACCGAGATGTTCGTGCCCTGGTCCGACATGCGCTCACCCGTGGCCTGGAAAATGGTCGGGTGCAAGACCGACTTGGCCTTGTTGATGTATTCGACGAAGCCGCGCGTGCCGCCTTCGAAGGCGAAGATTTCTTCCTTGCCCGTGCGCTGGTCGGACAACTTGATGTTGACGCCATTGTTCAGGAAGGACAGTTCGCGGATGCGCTTGGCCAGGATTTCGTAGTGGAATTCCACGTGCGTGAAAATCTCTTCGTCGGCCCAGAAATGCACGTCGGTGCCGCGCTTGTCGGTGTCGCCGATGACCTTGATCGGCGAGGTGGCGATGTCGCCCACCATGACGATCTGGCGGTCTTGCGGCACGCCGCGCACGAATTCCATATGATGCACTTTGCCATCGCGGCGGATGGTCAGTTTCAGCAATTTCGACAGGCCATTGACGCAAGACACGCCCACGCCGTGCAAGCCGCCCGAGACTTTATACGAGTTCTGGTCGAACTTGCCGCCTGCGTGCAGCTCGGTCATGACGATTTCCGCCGCCGAACGCTTCGGATCGTGCTTGTCGTCCATTTTCAGGCCGGTCGGCACGCCGCGGCCATTGTCGGTGATCGAGATCGAATTGTCGCTGTGGATGGTGACGTGGATTTCCGTGCAGTGGCCGGCCAGCGATTCATCGATCGAGTTGTCCAGCACTTCGAATACCAGATGGTGCAAGCCGGTGCCGTCCGAGGTGTCGCCAATGTACATGCCCGGGCGTTTGCGTACGGCTTCCAGGCCTTCCAGGATCTGGATGGAGGAGGCGCCGTATTCTTCCGTTTTGGCCTGGATCGGGGTGTCTTGTGGATTCTCGGACATGGACTGCTTTCTCAAATAACGATTGCTGATTGATTCGGGGCTGCTGGCTGATGACCGTAGGTCGGGTTAGCCGGAACGGCGTAACCCGACAGACGGCGATTCAGCATGTCGGATTACGCTGCGCTAATCCGACCTACGTCACTGCTGTGGTCTTTAGATCCGCATCGGCATGACGACATACTTGAAGTCGGCATTGTCCGGGATGGAGATCAGTGCGGACGAGTTCGAGTCGCCCAGCGCGATGTTGACGTATTCGCATTTCAGGTTGTTCAGCACGTCCAGCAGATACGTCACGTTGAAGCCGATGTCGACGGAGTCGCCGCCGTAGTCGATTTCCAGCTCTTCGACGGCTTCTTCCTGATCCGCATTGGTCGAGCTGATCTTCATGCTGCCCGGGGTGATGATGCAGCGCACGCCCTTGAACTTGTCGCTGGTCATGATAGCGGCACGTTGCAGCGAGCGCAGCAGTTCATCGCGGCCGATGGTGAAGTCGTTTTTGTAGCCTTTTGGAATCACGCGCGTGTAGTCGGGGAACTTGCCTTCCACCAGCTTCGAGATCAGCTCGATGTCGGCAAAGGTCAGTTTCACCTGGTTGGCGGCGATGTCCAGTTGCACCGGCTCATCGTTCTCTTCCAGCAGACGCTGCAGTTCGATGATGGTCTTGCGTGGAATAATCACTTCCTGGCGCGCAAACGTCTGCTCGGTGGCCACCTGGCAAAACGCCAGGCGGTGGCCATCGGTGGCCACGGCGATGACATTATTGCCATCCAGAACCAGCAGCAAGCCGTTCAGGTAATAGCGGATGTCTTGCTGCGCCATCGAGAAATGCACCATGTTGAACAGGTGCTTCAGCGTTTTCTGCGGCAGGGTGACGGACGCGTTGTAGCTTTCCGCCTGTTGCACGGTCGGAAACTCTTCCGCCGCCAGGGTTTGCAGGGCGAAGCGTGACTTGCCCGTTTGCACGGTCAGGCGTTTGTTCAGCAGGGTCATCGTGACGTCGCCCGATTCGGGCAGGGCGCGCAGGATGTCGAGCAGCTTGCGCGCGGCCACGGTGGTGCCGGTGACGTCCGCGCCGGAACCGATTTGCGCGTGCGTGGTGATCTGCACTTCGGTGTCGGTCGACAGGAAGGAGACATTTTCACCGTCTTTGCGGATGAGGATATTGGCCAGAATCGGCATAGTGTGCCGACGCTCGACAATACCGCTCACGATCTGCAGTGGCCGGAGAAGGGTATCTCGGGTGGTTTTGACCAATTGCATATTTATCCTCAATGTATAGGTTGAACAGTACGACGTTTAACGTATTAATTTAACAATTGTTGCCATAGGAAGCCCCGACAGACCGGCTGCGGTGCCCTCCCAGATAATAAGGGTAAAGCACGTTTTGAGCCAGTCTTGCCAAATGGTGCTTAGCCCTTCAACGTTTGCTCCAGCACATGCAATTCGTGGTTGCATTCCGGGTTCTTGGTGCGGTCCAGCGCGATCTTGCGCACGGCATGCAGCACCGTGGTGTGGTCGCGGCCGCCGAACAGCTCGCCGATTTCCGGCAGGCTCTTCTGTGTCAATTCCTTGGCCAGGTACATGGCGATCTGGCGCGGCCGGGCGATATTCGCGGGCCGGCGCTTCGAATACATGTCGGCAACCTTGATATTGAAGAAGTCGGCCACCGTTTTCTGGATGTTTTCCACGGAAATCTGACGGTTCTGCACCGACAGCAAGTCCTTCAGGGCTTCCTTGACGATATCAATCGTGATGTCCTTGCCATGGAAACGCGAGTACGCCAGGATCTTGCGCAGCGCGCCTTCCAGTTCGCGCACGTTCGAGCGCAAGTGCTTGGCGACAAAGAAGGCCACGTCGTCGGAGAAGGTCACGCCTTCCTGCTTGGCTTTTTTCAGCAGAATCGCCACGCGCATTTCCAGTTCCGGCGGTTCGATGGCCACCGTCAGGCCCGAGTCGAAGCGCGAGATCAGGCGGTCGTCCATGCCCGTGATTTCCTTCGGATACGTATCCGAGGTGATGATGATCTGTTTCTTCGCAGCAATTAATGCCTCAAAGGCATAGAAAAACTCTTCCTGCGTGCGGCTCTTGCCGCCAAAGAACTGGATATCATCGATCAGCAGCATATCGAGCGAGTGATAGTAATGCTTGAAATCGTCGAAACCCTTGCGCTGGTAAGCGGTCACTACGTCGCGAACGTACTGTTCTGCGTGGATGTAGCGTATCTTCGCCCCCGGATTGTCGGCCATCACCTGGTTGCCGATGGCGTGGATCAAGTGGGTTTTACCCAGGCCGACGCCGCCGTAGAAGAACAGCGGGTTATATGACACGCCCGGATTGTTCGCCACCTGGATGGCGGCGGCGCGCGCCAATTGGTTGGCCTTGCCGGTCACGAAGCTGTCGAAGGTCAGGTCGGTGTTGATGCGGCTCTGCTCGCGGCGCGGGGCCGCGCCGATGCTCAGTTCCGGCACGCTGGGCTGCGGTTCCGCGGCGCGCGCGCTGGGCGCGCCGCCATTCGGATCGCTGGCCGGGGTGCTGGCGGTGACGGGTTTCTTCGGCAGGGCCAGGCGCGGGTCGAGCACGAACTGCACTTCCGTGGGCGCTTCGAAGTACTGTATGGCCAGCGCAGTGATGCGGCTGGCGAACTGGGTCTTGACCCAATCGAGCTTGAAGCGATTGGGCGCAGCAATGCGCAGCTTGCCCTCTTCGTAATCGAGAGGGATAAGCGGTTTGATCCACGCACTGAATTGTTGCGGTGTCAGCTCCAGTTCCAACTGCGCGGAACAGGCCTGCCAGAAATTATCCATGTATGTCTATGTGAAAAGGTGTGGGAGGGCGTATCGATTCTGCCCTGCGTTCACCGTGTTGCAAGGCCGGCGTCGCGCGAGGGCTCGCCACACGTAACGCGCTATTCTACTCCCGACTGACAAAGTTATCCACAGGCGCGACGCTTATTTTTCTGTGGCGGGGTGGGGCGCCGTGTGCATAAGAGGCGACTTATCCCCCGGTTATCCCGTCACAGGCAGGGCTGGCGCGGCCTGTGGCGTGGCCTTGCCGGCAACTGGGGTCCGGCGCGAAAAATTCCGGGCGATCACGGCAATCCTTGACAAGAGGGGGGCATATGCTGAATAATTCAGGGTTCCCCGCCCGTATTCCGTGTTTATTCATTTGGAACGACAATATGGACTAAGCGTGGATTAAGCGGGCGATGAGATTGGCCAGCTTGTGCCTTGGCATAAGTGCGCGATTGTCATTGGCACCAAAAACTGACGGGACGTCAGACCCGATTTTGCATTTTTTTTGTTTTTAGCGAGACCAACATGAAACGTACTTACCAACCTTCCGTCGTTCGCCGCAAGCGTACGCACGGCTTCCGCGCTCGTATGGCTACCCGTGGTGGCCGTGATGTGCTCAACGCACGTCGCGCAAAGGGCCGCAAACGTCTGGCCGTCTAGGCTTGTCGTTGACAGCTGATCGCGTGGCTAGCTGTACTCCAGTCGGCAATCAACGCGAAGGTTCACACGACTTCGCGCGCTTTCGGCGTATCGTTAAAACGGATGAATTTTCATCCGTTTTTCGTTTGCGCCCTTCGCAAAAAACAGCGCATTTTGTGCTGTACACCCGACACAATCAATTGCCGCATGCGCGGCTGGGCGTCGTTGTGGCGAAGCGTTTCGCGCCGCGCGCGGCGACCCGCAACACGATCAAGCGCGTCACGCGCGAGCTGTTTCGCAACAGCGCGATGCCGCCGGTCGACTGCGTGGTGCGTTTGTCGCGCGCCGTCAACAGCAAGGATGGCCCGGCCACCACGAGCCAGCTCAAAGCTGAGCTGCGTGAGGAATTGAGCCGCCTGTTCGCGGCGCAAATCGCCGCCCAGGCCCGTTCTGTTGCTGCGCCACCACCATCCGCGCCATGAAAACCCTGCTGCTGTTCCTGCTGCGTGCTTATCAGTTGCTGATCAGCCCCATGCTGGGACAGAATTGCCGTTTCTATCCAAGTTGTTCGCATTACGCGATGGAAGCGCTGCGCGTGCACGGTACGGCCAAGGGCAGCCTGCTGGCTGCCAAGCGCCTGTGCCGTTGCCACCCCTGGAATGATGGGGGCGTCGACCCGGTGCCGCCGGCCGATTGCAAACAATCTTCAACGACCGCTTGCGGTTGCAACCACTCCTGACAAATACCCTAATGGATATCAATAAACGTACCATCCTGTGGATCGTGTTTTCCGTCTCGCTGGTAATTCTCTGGAACGAATGGATGATCTCGAACGGCAAGCCGTCGATGTTCTCCGCGAACACGGAACAAACCGCCAAGGCGCCTGCGACCCCTGCCAAGACGGATGCCCTGGCTGCCTCGGCAGCGGCAGGCGTGCCTTCCCTGCCGGGTGAGGCTGTCGATCCCGCCGCGTTCAAGCGCGAAGTGATTACCATCACCACCGACGTCATCAAGGTCGATATCGACACCCTGGGCGGCCAGGTCAAGCGTCTGGAATTGCTGAAATTCAAGGGCGCGGGCAATCCGGGCTGGTTTGGCGGCTGCTTCGGCCTGTTCAAATGGTGCCAGCCCGATGACGGCAAGCAAAACGAAGTGCTGTTCGACGAAGGCGCGAACCATACCTACCTGGCGCAATCGGGCCTGGTCGGCGGTCCTTTCCCTACCCATGCGAGCGGTTTCACCGTGCAGCCTGGCGTACGCACCCTGGCCGATGGCAAGCAGATTCAACTGGTGATGGAAGCGGTCGAAGGCGGCGTCAAGCTGACCAAGACGTTTACCTTCAAGCGCGGTGACTACGTCATCGACGTGCGCCACGACGTGTCCAACGTGGGCGCGGCACCTGTCACGCCGCAGCTGTATCTGCAACTGACGCATGACGGCAACAAGCCGGTTGGCGATTCCTTCTTCAACAGCAGCTTCACCGGTCCGACCCTGTACACGCCACAGGACAAGTACCAGAAGCTGACGTTCGAGAAAATCGAAAAAGCGGCGGTGGAAGATGAGAAGAAGGGCAACGACAATGCCATGAAGGGCCTGTATCCGGCCACGGCGACTGGCGGCTGGTTTGCGATTTCGCAACACTTCTTCGTGTCCGCTTTCGTTCCGCCTGAGAACGCCAAGCGCGACATCTTCACGAAGAAGGTCGGCCCCAACCTGTACGCCATTGGCAACGTGCTGCCCCTGCCTACCCTGGCGCCAGGCGCTTCGGCCAGCATGGACAGCAAGCTGTACTCGGGTCCGCAAATCGCGCACCTGCTGGAAAACGTCTCGCCTGGCCTGGAACTGGTCAAGGATTACGGCTGGCTGACCATCATCGCCAAGCCGATGTTCTGGGTCATGGAACAGATCCACAGCGTGCTGGGCAACTGGGGCTGGACCATCATCGCCTTCACGATCCTGATCAAGCTGCTGTTCTTCCCGCTGTCGGCTGCCGGCTATCGCAGCATGGCGAAGATGAAACTGGTCACGCCGAAGATGCAAGCCATCCGCGAACGCTACAAAGGCGATCCGCAAAAGATGAACCAGGCCACGATGGAGCTGTACAAGACAGAAAAGATCAATCCGCTGGGCGGCTGCCTGCCGATCCTGATCCAGATGCCCGTCTTTATCGCCCTGTACTGGGTGCTGAACGCGTCCGTGGAAATCCGCGGCGCGCCATGGATCGGCTGGATCACCGACCTGGCCCAGCATGACCCTTGGTGCATCCTGCCCGTGCTGTACGCGATCTCGATGTACATCACGACCAAGCTGAACCCGGCCCCGGCCGATCCGATGCAAGCGAAGATGATGCTGTTCATGCCACTGGCATTCTCGGTGATGTTCTTCTTCTTCCCGTCGGGCTTGGTACTCTACTGGGTCGTCAACAACGTCCTGTCGATCGGCCAGCAATGGGTGATCACCAAGAAATACGCGGTCGCAGCCAAGTAATTCCGGCCAGCGACCAGAAAGCCCGCCTCGCGCGGGCTTTTTTTTGACATCGTACCCAATGGGTACGATGTCAAAAAAAAGTGGGTTTTACCGGCTTTCCACTGACCTCCCCCTTCATGTGCACTCGGTTTGTCGTTGAAAATATCGCGGCTCCTGCAGCCTTTCCCGAATAATCTACAATATCCCCATGAAACTCGACTCTTCCCCTATCGCCGCCATCGCCACCGCTCCCGGGCGCGGCGGCATCGGCGTGGTGCGCGCCTCCGGCAAAAATCTCGCCCCTTTGATGCTCGCCCTGTTCGGCGCGCAGCAGCTGAAACCGCGCCACGCCACCTATCTGCCCTTCACGGAAAGCGATGGCGCCATCATCGACCAGGGCATCGCCATCCACTTCAAGGGCCCGCATTCGTACACGGGCGAAGACGTGCTGGAATTGCAGGGCCATGGCGGCCCCGTGGTGCTGCAGCTGCTGCTGGCGCGCGTGCTGGAAGCGGGCCGTGACAGCGGCTTGCGCCTGGCCGAACCGGGCGAATTCACGCGCCGTGCGTTTTTGAATGACAAGCTTGACCTGGCGCAAGCCGAAGCCGTGGCCGACCTGATCGACGCGTCCACGGAAGCGGCGGCCAAGTCCGCCTCGCAATCGCTGTCGGGCGCGTTTTCGAACACCATCCACGCGCTGGTGGAGCAGGTGACGGGACTGCGCATGCTGGTCGAGGCGACCCTGGACTTCCCGGAAGAGGAAATCGATTTCCTGGAAAAATCGAACGCGCGCGGCCAATTGAAAGCCGTCATCGAAGCGTTAAATAAAGTGTTTGCGCAGGCGGCGCAGGGTGCGCTGCTGCGCGAAGGCCTCAATGTCGTGCTGGCCGGCCAGCCCAACGTCGGTAAATCGTCGCTGTTGAACGCGCTGGCGGGCGCCGACGTGGCGATCGTCACGCCGATTGCCGGCACCACGCGCGACAAGGTCAGCGAAACCATCCAGATCGAGGGCATTCCGCTCAACATCATCGACACGGCCGGCATCCGCAGCGCGGGCGACAGCATCGACGCCGTCGAGCGCATCGGCATCGAACGCACCTGGGGCGAAATCGGCAAGGCCGACGTGATCCTGCACCTGTTGGATGCCGACCATGGCCCCACCCTGGCCGATGAAACCATCGTCGCCGCCTTCCCCGAAGGCGTGCCCGTGGTGCGCGTGTGGAACAAGATCGACCTGTCGGGCCACAAACCCAGCGTTGACAACCTGCCGGACGCCACCCACGTGTATCTGTCGGCGCACGAGCACATCGGCATTGATTTGCTGCGCGGCGAGCTCTTGCGCATTGCCGGCTGGCAGCAGACGGGCGAATCGCTGTACCTGGCGCGCGAACGCCATCTGATCGCCTTGAAATCGGCCGGCAAGCACCTGGGCATCGCCGCCGAACACGCGGCGCAGGACGACCAGTCGCTGGACCTGTTCGCCGAAGAACTGCGCCTGGCGCAGGTGCAGCTGTCGAGCATCACGGGCGAGTTTTCACCCGACGATCTGCTGGGCGTGATTTTCAGCCGTTTCTGTATCGGCAAGTAAGGAGGTTGGATGAAGCTGCTGCTTGTTCTGCTGTTCAGTTGTCTGCCCCTGCTGTCTGGTGCGCAAGAAAAATTGCCGAAGGACGTGGCACGGTTTGTCGAGAACGCCCGGATGTGCGAGCATTTCGCAGGCGAGTGGGATGACAACGACAAGACGCGGCAGCGCGAGATCACGCAAGCCGTGGCCAGCTCCTGCGGCCAGGCACAGCGGCAGTGGCAGCGGCTGTCCACCAAGTATGCGGGGCAGCCGGCGCTGCAAAAAGTCATTGCCGACAATGCCAATGATGCGGTGCGCAGTTTCCGAAAGTCTAGCTAGCATCTGCCCCGTTGAGAATTATCATGAAGTCCAAACTGCGCTGACGTAATCTTGCTGAGCGGCCTTGAAGTGCCGCTAGGAAAGGAAGCGCCATGGACAGCAAACAGCCGGATGTCGTGGAATGCGAGGATGAGGTAGTGGCGCGACGACTGCCCGCCATGCCGGAATTGATCGCCACCTTGCCGCCAAAAGGCGCGTGCTGGTATTGCGACAAGCCGCTCGATGCCGTGCGCCGCTTTTGCGGCAAGAGTTGCGGCATGGCATACGCGGAAGAGGCGCAATACCAACCTTGAGTTCGGTAATTAGCGCCGCCGCAGCAGCGCCGCCAGCGCGCCGTCGAAATCGAACTCGTGCGCGGCGGCTGCCACTTCCTGGTAGACGTTGACGCCCAGGCTGGCTGCCAGCAGGCTGGCTGAGTTTTCCAGGATGTCGATGGCCGCGCCGTCGCCTTCGCGCAGGTGGCTGGCCAAGCGCGCCAGTAGCAGCTGGATGGCGGGTGCGGCCGGATCGGGCGCCACGTCCTGCGCCGCCGTATGGGCCGCTTCTGGCGTGCCCAGCATGCTGCTGACGGCGCCGAGCAATTGATCCTGCGCCAGTTCCAGCTGCAGCATCTGCCGGGCCAGGTCGGGCGCTTGCGCGCGCAATGCCGACTCCAGGGTTGTCGCCAGGCCATGCACGTGGTGCGCACCGATCATGCCGGCGGCGCCTTTCAGGGTATGCGCCTTCAGGCGCGCGGAAGCGTAATTGCCCGTGTCGAATTCGGTGCGGATCTGGCACGGCGTGGTGCCGTGGTCATGCAGGAAGCGGCGCAGGATTTTCAGGTAGAGGATGCGGTCGCCCATGATGCGGCCCAGTCCGTTCTCGACATCGAGAATACGGACCATGTCGGATGCCGTAACGGCGGCATCATCATCGCAAGTGGCGTGTGGTGTCAGCATGCTGTGCAAAGCGCCCCAAAACTTGTCAATTGCCGTAAAGCAGGAAAAGCCATTCTACATCCAGTCATGCCCGACGCTGCGCCCGCTTGGCAGCCAGCGACATGGCTAGCGCGTCGTGAATGACCAGCTGTGCGTGACGTCCGCGCCACTGACTTTGCCGATGAAACTCACGTCATAGCTGGTGTTCGCGTTCAAGGGCGCCAGCGGGATGATGGACGCGGCCGAGACCGGCGTATGCACATCGTTGCCGCTGGTGAGCAGGCGCACTGCCAGGTCGGCGCCAGCACCGCGCTGGCGCACGCTGAACGTCGTCACGCTGACGGTGGTGCCGTAGTTGGCATGCACGCTGATCGGGTAGCCGACCACGTCCTGGTTCGGCACGGGATCGGGCGATTCGTTATCGCTGGAAAAACTGACGGCCACCTTCTGCTGCCCGCCGAATGGATAGGTGACGATCTGTCCCGCCGCCAGCCCGGGGCCATAGCTGCGGTTGCCGGCCAGGTCGGTCGTGAAATACGCATAACCGGCGCCGCTGACGGCCGCGCCCGCGCCACCTTCCTTGAAGAGCGGCTCGAAAATGACGAAGCGGTGATAAATGGCCGTGACCAGCTCCTCGGCCAGGTAAAAGCCGGATGTGTTGCTGGCGCCGGCGATGACTTCGCCCTGCAGCGACGTGACGACGTAGCCGGCCTTGGCCAGGCGGTCGCCCAGTTTGACGCCGGTAAAGCCGGGCTTGCCCTGCACTTGTTCGTGCGCCACCGTATTGTTGAGATTCAGATAATTGGAATGGCCCAGGGCCGCGCTGTCGATCAAGCCATTGCGCACCAGTGGCGACAGGCCGATCTGGCCGCGCCGGTAGTTGAACCAGTTGAAGCCATCGGTGGCAATATTGTTGCTGAGGACGGGAGCGCCCGGCTCCTGTGTCAGCTGCCCGGCCGGGGTCGAGGTGCTCAGCGACGTCTTGTCGCCGCTATCGCCGCCACCACAGGCACTCAGCAGTGCTGCGCTCACCAGGGCGGGTATCCAGTATTTCCAACGCAGTGACGAGGCAATCAAGTCGACTCCTGTATAGGTAGGCGGACAGCGGTGGGTGCCAGCGTGCTGCCCTGTGAAACGATTCTAAGGTATTTTTATATGCCGTAGAGCATCCATGAAAAGATATGTCGCGCGCTCGTGCGCGGACGGTGCCGCAGCTGCGCAGGGTAGAATGAGCATAGTGCAGCGTTTGCCGCTGCTTTGCCTCATTCCCGCTACTTTGATTGCCCACAAATTTGAACACATTGCCCAAGTCGCGCCTGCAGCGCGCCAAGTACGCCTTGCCCAGCATGGTGACTTTGCTTTCGATAGCCTGCGGTTTTGCCAGCATCGTCATTTCCGTCGATAACGCGACTGTCGGCGACGCGGATGCCTACCGCCTGGCCGCGGCCTTGCTGGTGCTCGCCGGCGTGTTCGATGCGCTCGACGGTTATGTGGCGCGCCTGACGAACACCAGTTCGCAGTTTGGCGTGCAGCTCGATTCCATCGCCGACGTGATGAATTTCGGCTGCGCCCCGGCCGTCCTGTTGTACTGCTACGGCTTTGTGCAGATGGGCGTGCACGATCCGCTGCTGCTGCGCTTTGGCGGCATGGCCAGCTTCTTCTTTGTTGCGTGCGGCGCCATGCGCCTGGCGCGCTTCAATGTGAACGTGGGGCGCACGGATCCCCTGTATTTTGTCGGCATGCCGATCACGGCCGGGGCCGCTTGCGTGGCGGCCGTGGTGGTGGCGTGGCCGGCGCCCATCGATTCCATGCTTCATAGCTATCTGCTGATGCTGCTGCTGGTGGGCGTGGGCAGCCTGATGGTGTCGACCTTGCGTTTCCCCAGCTCCAAGCAAAAGAAAAGCCTGGCCGCGCTGCTGGTGCTCATCGTGGCCATCGCCTTGCTGGTGTGGCTGAAGACCAGCTTCTTCGCGCTGTTCTTCGCCGTCTACATCGCCGCCACCCTGGCGCTGAACCTGGCGTGGTATCTGGGCTGGCGCGGTATTGCGCTGCCGCAAGTGTTCAACGATCCGGATGAAATAGACTAAATTTTAGGCGACCTCGTGCCCGCGTGCGGCACGCAGGATGGCGAACCAGTCGCTGCGGCTGAGCGTAAACTGCGTACCTTCGACGGCCACGCCGACCGCCTCGATGCGGCCCGAGCCCGTCAGCGGCAGCGGACGGCACGGCAGTTGCATGATCCAGGCAAACACCACGCTGGCAAACGGACGCTGCAGCTGGTCGGCGATCTGCTTGATGACATTGCGCAAGTTCTCCACATTCGCATCGCCGCCCTGGAACAGGCGGCCGCCTGCCAGCGGCGACCAGATCATCGGCGCCACCCCCACGTCTTGCAAGCCGTCGAAGGTTTCGTCGAACAGGGGCGCCACGTGCAGCGGCGAAAATTCCACCTGGTTCGTCACCAGCGGGAAGCGCCGGTGCAGGCACTCGAACTGGTGGCGGCTGAAATTCGATACGCCAAAGTGCAGCACCTTGCCCGCCTGTTGTAACTGGGTAAACGCGCCGGCGATCTCGTCGAAATCCATCAGCGGATCGGGACGGTGGATCAGCAGCAAGTCCAGGCGGTCCGTGTGCAACTGGCGCAAGGTGTGTTCCACGGAACTGCTGATGTGCGCCGCGCTCGTGTCGTAGTGCTGGATGGCATGGCCGGGACGGTGCGGCGAGAGCAGCTTGATGCCGCACTTGCTGACCAGCTCCATCTTGTCGCGCAAGCCCGGCTGCAGGGCCAGCGCTTCGCCGAACAGGCCCTCGGCGCTGTAATCGCCATAGATATCGGCATGGTCGAAACTCGACACGCCCAGCGCCAGGCATTGCTCGATGAAGGCCAGGCGTTGCTGCGCCGACATATTCCACTCACCGATGCGCCACATGCCGGCGACGATGCGCGACAGTTCGGGACCGTTGCTGCTCAAACGGCTGCGCGGCGCTTGCAGGCTGGCGGGAAATACATGGCTCATGGGCTGGCTTTCTGATGGTGGCGAAGAAGGTGACGCCACGATTATATCCAGTGCTACAGCATGCTGCGGATAAAGCGGCAGCAACGTTCTTGCAGGGCAAGGTCGAGCTGGCCGCCCAGTTGCATCTGGTACACCAGCGCCGATTGCAGCATGAAGGCGAACAGGCGCAGGTCGAGGTCGGCGCGCACGCCGATGTTGACCAGGCGCTGCACCACCAGGGTGATCCACGGTGCGACGATCTGCTCGCGAAAGCGCAGCTGCGCGGCCGCATCATTGTGGATCAGCACTAATAAATCGCAGGTGAAGCGGCCATCGGCGTTCAGGTTGTCGAAGATGCGCGCGCAGATCGCCTCGATTTCCTGGCCGTCCGGCATGTCGAGCGCGCGCTGCAGCTTTTCCGCCGTGCGTTTGACGAGCGCATCGAGCAGCATGTCTTCGCGCCGCGGCCAGCGCCGGTAGATCGTCTGGCGCCCCACGCCAGCCACGTCGGCCACCATCTGTATCGTCACCGCGTCGAGTCCATGCTGGCGCACCAGCATGACGATCGCTTCCAATACCGCGTCTTCCACGCCCGCCTTGCGCGGGCGGCCACGCACTACTGCCTCTTTTTTGATCACTTTGAGCCTGTCTCGGAATGTTTTTTTTAATTATGGTACGATGCGCACCGTAAATGCAAAGCGACTGCTTGTCAATCATCCTGCTCAATTAAGCGACAGGCGGATGCGCCGCGATACCCCAGTCTTCTCTACGTGAAATCTGCCATCTCCGCGGCGCGTGCCCGCATTTTCTTTCTGACTCCCACATCCATCACTGTGGCGGCCCGTGCCGCCTGAGGAAAACCTATGAAAATCATCGGGATTTCGCCCCAGCGGCGACACTTCCTGCGCAAGGCCGTCGGCGCCGCGCCTGCCGTGGCCTTGCTGGCCGGCGCCGGCGGCGGCCTGGCCATGGCCGTCTCCAAAGACCAGCCTGCCTACAAACCGCGCTTTTTCGACGCCACCGAATGGGCCACCCTGACGGCACTGGTCGATCGCCTGATCCCCGCCGATGGCGAAGGTCCGGGCGCGCTGGAGTCCGGCGCGCATGAATTCATCGACGCGCAGATGAACACGCCGTACGCGTATGGCGCGCTGTGGTACATGCAGGGGCCATTCGTGCCATCGATCGAGCAGTTCGGCTACCAGTTCCACATGGCGCCGCGCGAGCTGTACCAGAGCGCCCTGGCCGGCGTCAATGCGGCCGTCAACAAGCAGTCCGGCAAGCCTTTCGTGCAACTGAATGCGGCCGAGCGCGACGCCGTCATCACGCAATTGCAAAAGGGGACCCTGGACATCGGCGCAGTGCCGTCGAAAATCTTCTTCAACCAGCTGCTGCAAAACACGCGCGAAGGCTACTTTTGTGACCCCGTGCATGGTGGCAACAAGGACATGCTGGCCTGGAAGATGGTGGGTTTCCCTGGCGCGCGCGCCGATTACATGGATTGGGTCGAACAGTATGGCAAGAAATACCCGCTGCCGCCGGTCTCCATCGCCTGAAAAAGTCCATGGCGGCGTTGCACTGCCTGGTCGTACTAGCGTACTGCCTGCGGCAATGCGCCTTGCCCTGAACCTTTTCAGTTATCAGTACCAGATCAAAGAAAAAGAAAAACCATCATGAGTGATATCAAACCAGATGTAAAAATGAAGCCTGTCGATGCCGTGATTGTCGGCTTCGGCTGGACCGGCGCCATCATGGCCAAGGAAATGACGGAGGCGGGCCTGAACGTGGTCGCGCTGGAACGTGGCGAGTACCGCGACACCTATCCCGACGGCGCCTATCCGAAGACCCTCGACGAGCTGACGTACATCCAGCGCAGCAAGCTGTTCCAGGACATGTCGAAGAGCACGTTCACCTTCCGCCACAGCATCACGGGCGTGGCCGTGCCGTATCGCCAGATCGGCGCCTTCAAACCCGGTACGGGCGTGGGCGGCGCAGGTCTGCACTGGTCGGGCATGCACTGGCGCGTCCTGCCGGAAGAGCTGCAAATCCGCAGCCACTACGAACGCCGCTACGGCAAGAAATTCATTCCCGAAGGCATGACGATCCAGGACTTTGGCGTGACCTACGCCGAGCTGGAGCCGCACTTCGATTTCGTCGAGAAAGTCTTCGGTACCTCGGGCCAGGCGTATAAAGTCAACGGCATCGTCGTCGGCGACGGCAATGTGTTCGAGGGCGACCGCTCCGACAATTACGCGCTGGCGCCGCAAAAAGTGCCGTACACGGCCGAGCTGTTCCGCCGCGCGGCCAAGGCCGTCGGCTACCACCCGTTTGTCAACGCCTCGTCGAACGCGTCCGGGCCGTACACGAACCCGTATGGCTGCCAGATGGGTCCGTGCAACTTCTGCGGTTTCTGTTCCGGCTACGCCTGCTACAACTATTCGAAGGCCTCGCCCAACGTCAACATCATGCCGGCCCTGCGCATGGTGGCGAATTTTGAATTGCGCGCCAATTGCAACGTCGTGCGCATCAATCTCGACGGCAGCAAGAAACGCGCAACGGGTGTGACCTATATCAATGCGGACGGCAAGGCCGTCGAGCAACCGGCCGACCTGGTCATCGCCAGCGCCTTTGCCTATAACAACGCGCATCTGTTTTTGCTCTCTGGCATCGGCAAGCCGTACGACCCCGTCAGCAATGAAGGTGTGGTGGGGCGCAATATCGCCTACCAGATGATGTCCACCATCCAGACCTTCTTCAAGGAAGACACGAACACCAACCCCTTCATCGGCGCCGGCGGCACCGGTGTCGCGCTCGATGACTGGAATGGCGACAATTTCGACCATGGCCCGCTGGGCTTTGTCGGTGGTTCGCCCGCCTGGTGCAACCCGGCCGGGTCCAAGCCGATCTCGGGCATCGCCACGCCGGACGGCACGCCCGCCTGGGGCTCGGCCTGGAAGAAGGCCGTCAAGAAGAGCTATCTGAACACGGTCTCGTTTGACTGCCACGGCGCCAACATGACTTACCGCGACTGCTATGTCGACCTGGATCCGACCTACACGGACAAGTATGGCCAGCAATTGCTGCGCTTTACCTTCGACTGGAAGGAAAACGACATCAAGATGAGCCGTTTCGTCACGGACAAGATGATGAAGGTGGCCGAAGCCATGAACCCGGAAGCGATCAAGGTATCCGTCAAGAACGTGGGCGACCACCTCGATCTGCGCAACTACCAGACCACCCACTGGGCGGGCGGCACGGCCATGGGCGCGGACCGCAAGACCAGCGTCGTCAACCGCTACCTGCAAAGCTGGGATGTGCACAACGTGTTTGCCGTCGGTTCCAGCGTGTTCCCGGTCGGCATCGGCTACAACCCGACGGGTCTCGCCTGCGCGCTGACCTACTGGTCGGCCAAGGCCATCCGCGAGCAATACCTGAAAGATCCCCGTCCCCTGGTCGCTTGATAAAGAACAAGAAGATGAACAACACATTCACCCATACAGTGGGCGCGCTGCTGCTGGCGCTCGCCTCCGGCGCCGCCCTGTCTGCCACCACCACCCCGAACGCCCAGCTGATACGCCAGGGCGAATACCTGGCCCGTGCCGGCGACTGCATCGCCTGCCATACGGCCGGTACCAAAGGCCAGCCATTTGCGGGCGGCCTGGGCATGGAAACGCCGATCGGCAAGGTGTATTCCACCAATATCACGCCCGACAAGAAGGCCGGCATTGGCGACTGGAGCTTTGCCGATTTTGACAAGCTGATGCGCACCGGCGTGACGAAACATGGTTACACCGTGTATCCGGCCATGCCCTACCCGTCGTACTCGCGCCTGAGCGAGGCAGACATGCAAGCCCTGTACGCTTACTTCATGCATGGCGTGAAGGCGGATCCGACGCCGAACAAGGCGGCCGATATTCCATGGCCCTTGTCGATGCGTTTCCCCCTGACCATCTGGCGCTGGGTCTTTGCCCCCACGCCGCAGCCCTACAAGGCGCCGGCCACGGGCGACGCGCAATTGCTGCGCGGCGCCTACCTGGTGCAGGGCCTGGGCCACTGCGGCGCCTGCCACACGGCACGCGGCGTTGGCATGCAGGAAAAATCGCTGACGGACGCGGGTAATACCACCTTCCTGGCGGGTGGCGGCGTGATCGACGGCTGGTCCGTGCCCTCCTTGCGCAATGAACATGGCGGTGGCCTGGCGCGCTGGAGCGCGGCGGAGATCGCCGAATTCCTGAAGACGGGCCGCAACAGCCATACGGCCTCGTTCGGCGCCATGAACGACGTGGTGGCCCATTCCATGCAGCATATGACGGATGGCGACCTCGCAGCGATGGCGAAATACCTGAAATCCCTGCCGCCATCGAATCCGGCCACGCCCGCCTTCGTGGCCGATGACAAGCTGGGCAAGCAGTTGTTCAGCGGTATCGTCAACTCGAAAGGCGCGCAGTTGTACCTGGACCGTTGCGCCGGTTGCCACCGTTCCGACGGCAAGGGCTACGACAAGGCCTTCCCTGCGCTGGCCGGCAATGCCGTGCTGCAGACGAACGATCCCACCTCGGCCATCAACATCGTGCTGTCGGGCGGCGCCGTGCCGGCCACGCGCACGGCACCGTCGGCGCTGACGATGGCGCCGTATGCCGACATCTTCAATGATGAGCAGACTGCGCAAGTGGTGACCTTCATTCAGACCAGCTGGGGCAACCGCGGCACACCGGTGACGGCAGCGCAGGTGGCCAAGGTGCGCAAAGTGGCCGTGCCGGTGCAAGCGTCGCAGACGGAAGCGACGTTTGCGGCAGGCCGCCATGGTACCTTCCCGCCCGTGGCGCGCCAGCCGCACCTGAAGGATGCGCCGCTGAAGTAATTTGACGTAGCGCAAGACAAAAAAAATGCCCGCAGCATCTGCGGGCATTTTTTATGGGGAACGCTAATTACTTATTTCATCCACAGGCGCATCGAATCCCAGGCGCGGCCGAAGATCGTGGCCTGGTTGATGGTTTCCAGCGCCACGACCGGCAGTTCCAGCAGGACTTTGTCGTCAACCATCATTTTCAGCTTGCCGACAGGGGCGTTTTCAGCCAATGGCGCGACCAGCGGGTCCTTGCGTTCCAGCACCGGTTTCATCTTGGCAGCCGTGCCTTTTGGTACGGTGACGAGCACATCGCGGGCGAAACCGATTTTCACGGTGCCTTTCGAGCCTTTCCACACTTCCGGCGTGGCCACGGCCTGGCCTTTCGAGTACAGCTTGACTGTATCGAAGTTCTGGAAGCCCCAGTTCAGCAGCTTCTGGCTTTCCTGCGTACGGGCCTGGTCGGACGTGGTGCCCAGCATGACGGAGATCAGACGGCGCTCGCCGGTGCCACCAGGACGGCGGGCCGACGCGATCATGCAATAGCCGGCCGCTTCCGTATGGCCCGTCTTCATGCCATCGACGGTTGGGTCCAGCCACAGAAGACGGTTGCGGTTAGGCTGGGTGATCTTGTTATAGGTAAAGCTTTTTACGGAATCGATTTTGTAGAATTCCGGGTAATCGGCGATCACGCGCTTGGCCAGCACGGACAAGTCTTGCGCAGTGGAATAGTTATCCGGGCTAGGCAAACCATGCGGATTGGCAAAACGCGTGTTTTTCATGCCCATGCGTTGCGCTTCGCGGTTCATCAGCACGACGAAAGTGCCTTCATCGCCGGCAACGGCTTCAGCCAGCGCCACGGCGGCGTCGTTGCCCGATTGAATCATCAGGCCATGCAGCAAGTCGTCGATCGATACAGGGGTAGCCGGGTCGATGAACATCTTCGAGCTGCTCGAATCGACTTTCCAGGCGCGCACGGAGACATTCACTTTTTGGTCCAGCGCCAGTTTCTTTTCGCGGATGGCGGCAAACGTCAGGTAAGCCGTCATGATCTTGGTCAGCGATGCCGGCTCGATGCGCGCGTCCGGATCTTGCGAAGCAATGATCTGGCCACTGGTGGCGTCAAGCAACAGCCAGGACTTGGCGGCGATGGTTGGGGCTGGAACGCTCTGGGCGTAGGCGGCGGAAAAGAAAAATACACTGGAGGCCAGTGCCGCTAAAAGTTTTTTCATGGAGGCTGGTCTGCGAAAAAGATGAAGGCTGAGGGCCATGTTGTTGCTGCTTGCATGGCCGCGTGGAAAAAACGGATCAATTATAGCCGTGGAGACGCTAGTAAGCCCACACTTCAATGATCATCTGCTGCGATTGCGGGTTTGTCACCATGCCACAGGGCAATCACGAGGTTCTTGATGTGATTGAGCTTGCGGTGGAAAAAGTGATCGGCGCCGGGGATCACGATCACGGGAATGTCTTGTGGACGGGCCCAGTCGAAGACGGCGGACAGGGGAATCGTGTCGTCCAGTTCGCCGTGGATCAAAATGGTATCGGCGGGAATATCGGCCATGGCCCACTTGCCGGCCGCGCTGCCGATCAGCGCCAGGCGCTCGACGGGCGTGCCGGCGGCGGCCAGGCGTTCCTGCAGTTTCGATTGCACGAAGGTGCCGAACGAGAAACCGGACAAGGCCACAGGCAAGCCCGGATACAGGCCGCGCATGTGTTCGTACAGCAATTGCATGTCATCCGTCTCGCCCGCGCCATGGTCATGCACGCCTTCCGAGGCGCCCACGCCGCGGAAGTTGATGCGCGCCACCACGTAACCGAGGGCGACAAACGCGCGCGCCAGGGTTTGCGTGACCTTGTTATCCATTGTGCCACCATACAGCGGGTGCGGATGGGCAACGAGGGCGATGCCGCGCGGGGTGTCTGCCGGGAAATCGAGCAAGCCTTCCATGCTGCCTGCATGGCCGGCGAGGGTAAATTTTTCCGAATTTCTGTTCATGATGCTCATACTGGTGGCGTAGGCTTAAATTAGGATTAAAGATGGGGCTTAGATTTTCAGGCGTTCGACGATCTTGCCGCCCACCAGGTGGGTATCGATGATTTCATCGATATCGCTGCTGTCGACATAGGTGTACCAGGTCGCTTCCGGGTAGATGACTAGCAGCGGGCCTTCTTCGCAGCGATCCATGCAGCCGGCCTGGTTGATGCGGATCTTGCCCGCGCCATTCATGTCGAGTTCCTTGATGCGGCGCTTGCAATGCTTTTGCGCCGCTTCCGCGCCATGGTCGCCGCAACTGTTGCGGCCGTCTTCACGTTTATTCATGCAGAAAAAAACGTGGCGTTCAAAATACGGTGCGTCGCTCATACTATGCTCCTGCTGATTCATCAATGCGTCATGATAACGCTTATGGGTGGTCTTCGCGACGCTGGCGCTGCACGTCCTCCTGCCGGTTCAGGCGGTGCGAGGGCAGGCACAGGAACCACAGGGCCATGAACGGCCACAGCAAGGCGAGGAATTGCGCCGCGCCGTTGAAGTTGAGGAACTTGCCTTGTACCCAGCCTTGCAAGGTCGACATGAAATACGGGTTGATCGGCGTCGTATTCACCATCACCAGGCTCAACAGCAAGGTGGCGGTCGCGATGCGGCGCTGCGCCACGTGCGGGGCGAAGGCCAGGCCACCCAGCATGATCAGGCCGATCAAAAAGCCGCCCTGGGCGCCCGGCGTGATCCAGACGAAGGCGTTTTCGGGCGAAAACAGCAGCGCGCTGGCCATCGAGCGCACGGTCAGTGCGGCGGCGATCAGGACCAGCATCACCACGGTGCGGGGCGCCGCGCGGCGCAGCAGGCACAGCAAGGTAAGTACGGCGCCCGTCATGCCGCAAGCCGTGATGATGGTTTCCGAAAGCCAATATTGCTCGACAGTTAATATCACGTCGGGACGCAAATACGTGGCCAGGTCGATCTCCATGCCCGCCAGGCGCGACAGCCAGTCCGACAGGATGGGCAGCAGCTGGCCCAGGCCGAACAGATAGCCTTGCGGATAGATCTGCGCCAGCGGCCACAGCGCCACCAGCACCAGGCCCTGGCTGGCGTGCTGGGCAAACCAGCGTTGGCGCAAGCGGTACAGGTGGCTATGGTCGAGCAGTTTGCGCGCCGTCAGGGCGCCGATGATGGAACCGATAAAGCAGCCGGCCGAATTCGTATAAAAGTCCAGATTCGACGATACGCGGCTGGGCAGATAGGTTTGCACGGCTTCCATGCTGCCGGAAATCAACATGCCGCACAGGCTGGCAACGATGACGGCAAAGAAACCCGTGATGCGTGGAAACAGCGAATACACGATCAAGGCGCCCAGCGGGATGTAGCCGACGACATTGATGCCCACATCAAAGCCCGTCCAGTAACGGGGCATGCGCGTGTTTTCCAGGAAGGTCAGCGGCGACAAGCCATTGCTGTGCCAACCCGTAAACGGAAACCAGCTGGCGTAGACGATCAGGAAGACGTAGGCGAGCAGGGTCGCGCGCGACACGGGCGACGAGCGTACGGGCGGCAGTGGCAGTGGCAGTGGCGCTGGCGGGCTGGCGGGAGCTGCGGGGGCGGTCATCGTGCTGCGGTCACTCTTTCGGCAGGTTCAGCGTGCCCAGCCAGGCCAGCAGGTCGGCGGCGATGGCATCCGATGCGGCCGCCAGCGCCTGCGCGCCCCCTTGCGCGTCGGCGCTGCCGGCCGGGCCGCTGCGGCTGAAGGTTTTCTGGTCGATCAGGCGGTGGCCGCGAAAGACCGAGGCGCGCAGCGACACATGGCCGCTGCTGTGCGTCTGCGTGTCGAAGTTTTGCGAAAAATCATCGACGTCGATGCGCAGCAGGGGCATGTCGGCGGCCGCGTCCGTGGTCGACAGCACTTTCACGCCGCTCTGCGCCACGCGGGTTTTCAGGCGCTGGCTCAGCAGTTGCAGCGGCGGCGTGTTCCAGCGGTTGTAGGCGTACGGCTGCGATTGCTGTGCATCGGCGTACAGCAAGCGGTAATACATGCGCTGGCTGTCCAGCCAGGAGGGGCCGTTGGCGTCGGCGATCACCAGCACGGGCACGGCTGGCGTGGCCGCTGGTGCTGCCGCCAGCGGCGCTGCCGGGCCAAAATCATAGAAAGTGGGCACAGGACCGCGAGTGGCGCAGCCGCCCAGCAGGAAGGCGCCGGCCAGGATGAGTGCGCTGAAATTGCGAGGGATAGGCATGCGGTGTTCTCCTTATTTTCCCGGTGCCGAAAAACCGGGCTCGCCCGGGCCGGGCTGGATGTCTGGGGCGCCGAACAAGATGCTCTGCGGCTGTTCATTGAGCGTGCTCATGGTGGTTTTCAGGGCGCGCATCGAAGAGCGCGCCTCGCCGCTCAGTTCGATTACTTGCGGCAAGACTTCCAGCGACACGCCATTGGCCACCGTTTCCACCGAGTTGCCGACCCGCTCGACCGTGCCATTGACTTTGTCGAGCACGCCGCCGGGCGCCTGGATGTCGTTGCCCAGCTTTTTCCACGTGGCCGTCAAGTCCGACACATTTTTGCTGGCCGTGCTGACGGCCGTCAAGGTTTGGCGCGTTTGCTCCGTCAACTGCGGCAATTGCGTCAGGGTCGGCTCCAGTTGCTGCGGAATGGCGCCAAAGGCCTTGGCCGCCTTGCCCACTTCATTGAAGGCGCCCAGCATGGCGGCCTGGTTGTCGGGGCTGAGCAGGTTGTTGACCTTGTTGGTGATCTGTTCGGCCTGGTCGAGGATGCGCTTGCCGCGCTTTTCCAGCTGGTCGAGCAAGCCCGCGCGCAGGGGAATCAGCGACGGCTTGTCCTTGCTGGTGCCCAACAGTGTCGAGCCCACCTGTTCATCGTCGAGTTGGATGTAGGCAATGCCCGTCACGCCCTGGTAACCGAGGCTGGCAAAGGTGGTGTTGGTAACGGGGGTATCGGGCGCCACGCTGATGTGCACAAGGATTTGCCCCGCCTTTTGCGTGTCGAAGTCGATGGCGTCGACCTTGCCCACTTCCAGGCCCCGGTAGCGCACGGTCGCCTGCGGGTTCAGGCCCGGCACGGACAGGGTGGTGGCGAGCAGGTACGGCACCCGTTCCACGCGGTCGCGGTTGAACCAGACGCCGAACAGAATGGCCGCCACCAGTAGGGTGAGTGTAAAAAATCCCGTCATCAGGGCATGTGATCTGTTTTCCATTACTTCTCCGCTTTCTTGTCTGTGCCGGCATCGTCGCCTGGCTGCGCCGCCTTGCCTGCCGCCGCCTGTTTTTCATCCAGGACGGCCAGTGCGCGCTTGCCGCGGTCGCCGAGGAAAAATTGCTTGATGAACGGGTGATCGACTTCGATCACCTCGCGCGTGGGGCCGATGGCGATCACGTGTTTTTCCGCCAGCACGGCGATGCGCGTGGACAGGGCGAACAAAGTGTCGAGGTCATGTGTGACCATCACCACCGTCAAGCCCAGTTCGCGGTGCAGCGACTGGATCAGGGCGACAAAACTTTCCGACAGATCCGGGTCCAGGCCCGCCGTGGGTTCGTCGAGGAACAGCAGCTTCGGTTCCAGCGCCAGGGCGCGCGCCAGGGCCACGCGCTTGATCATGCCGCCTGACAAGTCCGAGGGCATTTTCAGCGCATGTTCCGGGCCCAGGCCCACCATATTCATCTTCAATAATACCGCGTCGTGCACCAGCGCCTCGGGCAGCACGCGCAATTCGCGCATCGGCTGGGCCACATTGTCGAACACGGTCAGGGCCGAATACAGGGCACCTTGCTGGAACAGCATGCCCCAGTGGTTGCGCAACTGTTGCAACTGTTCGGAGCTTGCCTTGTTGATATCTTCGCCAAAGACTTTGACGCAGCCGCGTGCCGGATGTTCCAGGCCCAGCATCTGGCGCAGCAGCACAGTCTTGCCCGTGCCGGAGCCGCCCACGATGGAGAGGATTTCGCCACGTTCGATTTCCAGGTTCAAGTCCTGGTGCACGACGGTGCGGCCGAACTTGGTCCACAGCTTGGTGATGTCCACCACGGGCGCGCTGCCATGCAGGTTGAACTGGCCGTCCTGGCCCGTGCCACAAGCGATATCGGTGTCGTCCGCCATCAGTAGCCCACTCCATTGAAGACGATGGCGAACACGGCGTCGGCCAGGATCACCACGGTGATGGCCGTGACGACGGCGGTGGTGGTGCCGTGCCCCAGGCTTTCCGTGTTGGCCTTGATGCGCAGGCCGAAGTGGCAGGAGACGAGGGCGATCAGCATGCCGAAGATGACGCCCTTGCCCAGGCCGATCATGTAGTTGGCCAGCGGCACGGCGTCCGGCAGCTTCTGGATGAAGTAGCGCGCCGACAAGTTCAGTTCCACCTTGGCCGCCACCATGCCGCCGATCAGTGCGGCCGTATCCGTCCAGATCACGAGCAGGGGCATGGAAATGGCCAGGGCCAGCACTTTCGGCATGATCAGGCGGAAACCGTGCGAAATGCCCATCACCAGCATGGCATCGAGCTCTTCCGTGACGCGCATGACGCCCAGCTGCGCCGTGATGGACGAACCCGAGCGGCCAGCCACGAGGATGGCCGCCAATAAGGGCCCCAATTCACGGATGACGCTCATGCCCAGCAGGTTGACCAGGTAAATGTCGCCGCCAAAGGCGCGCAGCTGCTGCGCTGACAGATAGGACAGCACCACGCCGATCAAAAAGCCGACGAGGGCCGTAATGCCCAGCGCCTGGAAGCCCGCATGGAAGATATTGGCGGAAATTTCACGCCATGGCCCGCGCATCGGATGGCGCGCGAAGCGGCCGATATCCTGCGTCACTTGGCCCACGAGGGCAATAAACCCCTTCAAATGTTCGAAAAACAGCAAAATGGCCATGCCCAGTTTCATCACGGGCGTGAGGCGGTTGGCGCGCGAGGACGGCGTTGCCAAAGGGCCCGTTTCTTCGATGCGCCGGAAAAACTCTTCCTGCGATGGCGCCAGGGTCAGCTGCGCCGGGCGCTGCTTGCCCCAGGCATTCCAGAACAGCTGGGCGCCGATATGGTCCATGCTGTCGATGGCCGACAGGTCCCATTGCACCTTCGCATCGCCCTGCAAGGGCTTGAGCTGGGCGTCGATGGCCTTGATGGCATTGTCATGCGCCAGCGCGTGCACCTGCCAAGTGCCGCTGGCAGTGACAAGGGCTCCCTGTTGGGAGCTGGTCTGGGAGAGTGTCAGTTTCGGCAATTGTACAGTCGGCATCGTGCCAGTTTAAGGGAGAATGGCGCAGACCGCCACCGCTGTTCAATCGCCGGCCCCTCAGGACGCCAGGTGGCGCGCCTGCCGCTGCGGCAGGGCCACGTCCGGGCGCACCTTGGCGTTGCTAGTAATCACTTCGCTTGGTTTGGCATGTGCGGCTGCCTGCGCGCCGCCCGCATAGTCGCTGGCCAGCAGGGCATTGGCCTCGGCCGCGCTCATGCCGCGCGTCTGCAGCCATTGCGCCACCAGCTTGGCCAGGCGTTCCATGGCGATGCGGTGCGTGGCGTCCGTATGGGCGTACAGCCAGTTCGAAAAGTCCATGAAGTTTTCAAACGGCGCATCACCGAGCATCCATTGCACCGTATTGGCGAAGCGGCCCGAGTTGGCCACCAGATCCCAGTAGCGGGCAAAGCGCACCAGGCGCTGCATGCTCATGAAATCGAGCTGCTTGTTCGCCAGGATGGTGTACGGCGGGTGCGGGTCGAACACCATGCCGTAATTTTCCGTGTGGCGGATGATGGGCGTGCCGCGCAGCCGCTTCAAGATGCCGAACTGAATTTCATGCGGTTTCAAGGCCACCAGCTTGTTGAAGCCGGCCGCGAAGCTGGCTTCATCCTCGCCCGGCAAGCCGGCGATCAAGTCCACGTGCAAGTGGGCGTTCGACTCTTCGCACAGCCAGCGGATGTTGTCGGCCGCCTTTTGATTGTCCTGCTTGCGGCTGACCAGCGATTGCACGTCTGGATTGAAACTCTGGATGCCGATCTCGAACTGCAGCGCGCCGGGCGGGAACTTGCTGATGCCTTCTTTCAAGGCATCGGGCAAGTGGTCGGGCACCAGCTCGAAGTGGGCGTAGATGGGATCATCCGGATTGGCTTCGATCTTGTCCAGAAAGAACTGCATGATCTTCAAGCTGGTCTTGATGTTCAGATTGAAGGTGCGGTCGACGAACTTGAACAGGCGTGCGCCGCGCGCATGCAGAGATTCCATCTCGGCCAGGAAGTTCTCCAGGGCGAAGGGCCAGGCCGTCTTGTCCAGCGCCGACAGGCAGAATTCGCATTTGAACGGGCAGCCGCGCGACGCTTCCACGTAAATCGTGCGGTGGCGGATATCGTCGTCTGTATACAGAGAGTAGGGCAGTTGCAGTTCCGCCAGGGGGGCTTGCACGCCGGCGTGGATCTTCATCAGCGGCTTCGGCCCGTGGAGGATCTCGCCGCACAGTTTGGGGAAGGTGATGTCGCCCCAGCCCGTGATCAGATAGTCGGCCAGCTTGACGATCTCTTGCTCGCCCGCCTCATGCGACACTTCCGGCCCGCCCAGCACGATGATGACTTCGGGCGCCACACGCTTGAGCATGGCCACCAGTTTCGTGGTTTCTTCGACGTTCCATATATATACGCCAAAACCGATGATGCGCGGCTTGTTGACGAGGATGCGCTCGACCAGTTCCGTGGTTTTCGTGCCGATGACGAATTCCTGCAGCCGCGTCTGCGCCTGCAGCGGCCCCATATTGGCCAGCAAATAGCGCAATCCCAGCGAGGCGTGGGTGTAGCGGGCGTTCAGGGTGGAGAGCAGGATGGTCATGGCGGCGATGGAAACGGCGAAACCGCTATTTTACGCTGCACACGATGATTTCTCAGGATAAAGCTTGCTTCCTGGCCTGGAGTTGGCTATAGTTCGGCTCCCCAATGAGACGCAGTCAAATGCGGCTTTGAGGATCACCGGAAACGGCGATGAGTAGTAAAGAAGGAGTTGACGGATGTAGTGAAATGCTTCATACTCTTCCTTCTTCGCAGCT
>NZ_JBNYXT010000018.1:0-94452 GCF_051380795.1 Janthinobacterium leeuwenhoeki | reverse complement strand
CTCCAGATCCGCAGTCGCCCGCGGCACCCTTGCCGTTCAGCTAACTCTTCCCCTTGTCGGGCGAGTAGAGGACTTGCACCTCCCAGTGAGTGCGCCCTGCCGGGCGCACCGTAAAAATGCCGCCCGGCTTGCGCGGGGCGGCTGGCAACTTATGCCTGGGACAACCGTCTTACCACATGATGACGCGGTCTTTCGGTGGCAGATACATCTTGTCGCCCGGTTTCACGTCGAAGGCCTGATAGAAGCCGGGCTGGTTGCGCATGGTGCCGTTGGCGCGGAACTGGCCTGGCGAATGCGGGTCCGTTTTCAGCAAGACCAGTTGCTGCGCTTCGCGCATCTTCATGCGCCAGACCTGGGCAAAGCCCGCGTAGAAACGCTGCTCGCCCGTGAAACCGTCGATGACGGGGGCTTTCTTGCCATTCAGCGACAATTTATACGCTTTGTAGGCAATCGCCACGCCGGAATTGTCGGCGATATTCTCGCCCAGGGTCAGTTCGCCGTTGACGAAATGGCCCTTGACGGGGCTGAAGCTGTTGTACTGCGCCACCAGCTGCTTGGTTTTCTTGGCGAAGTTTTTATGGTCGGCCTTGGTCCACCAGTCGCGCAGGTTGCCGTCGCCGTCATACTGAGCGCCCTGGTCGTCGAAGCCGTGGCTGATTTCATGGCCGATCACGCCGCCGATGGCGCCGTAGTTGACGGCGTCGTCCGCGTTGGCGTCGAAGAACGGCGCTTGCAAGATGGCGGCCGGGAAGACGATTTCGTTCAGCTCAGGGTTGTAATAGGCGTTCACGGTCTGTGGCGTCATGCCCCACTCGTCGCGGTCGATGGGCTGGCCCAGCTTGTTCAATTCGCGGTTGTAGTTGAGCAAGTGCGAACGCTGGATGTTGCCGATCAAGTCGTCCGGCGCCACCGTCAGGCCCGAGTAATCGCGCCATTTGTTTGGGTAGCCGATCTTGGTGGTGAACTTGGCCAGCTTAATCTGCGCCTGCTTCTTGGTGACGGGGCTCATCCAGTCGAGCTTGTCGATGCTTTGCTGGTAAGCCGTCATCAGGTTTTTCACCAGCGCTTCCATGCGCACCTTGCGCTCGGCCGGGAAATATTGCTGCACGTACAGCTGGCCCACGGCTTCGCCCAGCGCGCCTTCGACGGCGCCCACGCCGCGTTTCCAGCGCGGACGCATTTCCGTCACGCCCGTCAGGGTGGTGCCATAGAAGGCGAAGTTTTCATCGACATACGCTTTCGGCAGGTAGCCGGCATTGGCGTGCAGCAAGTGCCACTGGAAATACGCTTTCCACGTTGCCAGCGGCGTCTTGTTGGCGATCTCGGCAAAGCCCTTCAGATAACTGGGCTGGCTGACGATCACGTAGTTGACCTTGCCCGCGATGCCCGTATCCTTCAGGTAGCGGGCCCAGTCGTAGCCTGGCGCCACGGCGGCCAGTTTCGCCAGTTCCACCTTGTTGTAGGTCTTGACGGGATCGCGGTTCTGCACATTGCTCCATTGCGCCTTGGCCAGGTCCGTTTCCAGCGCCAGGATGGCTTTCGCATTCGCGGCTGCGTTCGCGTCGCCGGCCAGGCTGAGCATTTTTTCCACGTGGGCCAGGTATTTGGCGCGCGTGTCGGCCTTGCCTGCTTCCAGGTAGTAATCGCGGTCAGGCAAGCCCAGGCCACTTTGCACGATGTCGGCCACGTATTTGGTGGAATCCTTGGCGTCCTGGTGGATGCCAAAATCGTAAGGCGAGGTCACGCCCAGCTTGCTGAAGTGGGCGATCACGGCTGGCAATTCGGCCTTGTCCTGCAGTGCAGCGATCTTCGCCAGCTCCGCGTTCAAGGGCGTCAGACCCAGGCTTTCCAGCTTGGCTTCATCCATGAAGCTGTTATAGAAATCACCGATTTTCTGGGCATTCGAACCGGCGGCGCGGGCCTTGTCGGCGGCAGCACCTTCGATGATGCCGCGCAGCTGCGTTTGCGTATCGTCGGCCAGCTTGGCAAAGCTGCCCCAGCTCGACTTGTCGGCAGGAATCACGGTTTCCGCCAGCCATTTGCCATTCAGGTGCTGAAACAGGTCGTCCTGTGCGCGCACGGCAGGGTCGACGTATTCGACGGCGATGCCGGACGTCAGCGCCGCAGACGCGACGGCCGTGGCGGGAGCGGCGGTGGCTTTCTTGGCCGTATCAGCGGCGCCAGCCATGCCGGACACGCCGGCCAGCAAACTCAGGGTCAATGCACTTAACAAATAACGATTCACGGTGGTCCTCTATATTGTATTGTGTGGAAACATAAGGGGCAGAAGGCCCAGGGCTTCTGGCCCGGTTTTTGACTGTAGCATACCGGCCGAAAGCGGAGAAAGAACTTTGGCAGAAATGCAAAAGAGACCACGCGCGGTGGTCTCTTTATTGCTACAGAATTAAGCTTGTTACGCTTACCAGATAATGACGCGGTTTTCCGGGGCAACATACATCTTGTCGCCCGGTTTCACGCCAAACGCTTCATAGAAGCCCGGCTGGTTGACCATGGTGCCATTCGCGCGGTACTGGCCCGGCGAATGGGGATCGGTCTTGATTTGCACGATCTGCTGCGCTTCGCGCATCTTGCTGCGCCACACCTGGCCAAAGCCCATGTAGAAACGCTGGTCGCCCGTCAGGCCGTCCAGCACAGGTGCCGGCTTGCCGCCCAGCGAAATTTTATAGGCCTTGTACGCGATCGCCACGCCCGAGTTGTCGGCGATGTTTTCGCCCAGAGTCAGCGCGCCATTGACGTGGTAGCCAGGCAATGGGCTGTAGCCGTCGTATTGCTTGGTCAACGCGTCGGCCTTGGCCGCGAAGTTCTTGCGGTCGGCCGGCGTCCACCAGTCGCGCAGGTTGCCGTCGCCATCGGACTGGCTGCCCTTGTCGTCGAAGCCGTGGCTGATTTCATGGCCGATGACGGCGCCGATGGCGCCATAGTTGACGGCGTCATCCGCGTTGGCGTCAAAGAACGGCGGCTGCAGGATGGAGGCCGGGAAGACGATTTCATTCATCGTCGAGCTGTAATAGGCGTTCACCGTTTGCGGCGTCATGCCCCACTCTTCGCGGTCGATCGGTTTGCCCAGCTTGGCCACCTGGCGGGCGGAAGCGAAGTTGGCGGCGCGCATCATGTTGCCCACCAGATCACCCTGGACGATTTGCAGCTTCGTGTAGTCGCGCCATTTGTTCGGATACCCGATCTTCGGCGTGAACTTGGCCAGCTTGGCTTGCGCTTCCTTCTTGGTGTCAAGGCTCATCCAGTCCAGGGTGTCGATGCTGTCTTTGTAGGCGGCCAGCACGTTTTTCACCAGTTCCTGCATGTGCGCCTTGCGCTCTGCCGGGAAATATTGTGCCACATACAACTTACCGACGGCTTCGCCCAGCACGCCTTCGACGGCGCCCACGCCACGCTTCCAGCGCGGCTGGTTTTGCGTCACGCCGCTGAGCACCGTGCCGTAAAAGGCAAAGCTCTCGTCGACGAAGTTTTTCGACAAGTAGCTGGCATAGCTGCGCAGCAACTGCCATTCGAAATACGCTTTCAGGGTGTCCAGGTCGGTGCCAGCCAGCACCTTGTTGTAGCCGGTCAGGTAGCTCGGCTGGTTGACGATGACGTATTCGACCTTGTTGGCGATGCCCAGGGCAGCCAGGCCGGACTTCAGGTCGTAGCCGGGCGTCAGGTCGTTCAGCTTGTTGATGTCGGTCTTGTTGTAGCGTTTGACGGGGTCGCGGTTCTCGACCTTGGTCCATTGCGCTTCGGCCAGGGCCGTTTCCAGCGCCACGACAGCCTTGGCGCGGGCGGCGGCGTTCTTGTCGCCGGCCATGGCCAGCATCTTTTCCACGTGCGCCTGGTATTTTTCTTTCACGCCAGCCTGCTTGGCTTCCAGGTAGTAGTCGCGGTCTGGCATGCCCAGGCCGCTCTGGCTCACATACGCGGCATACTTCGTCGAAGCGCGCGCATCCTGGCCCACGTAGACGGCGTACGGCGTCGATACGCCTGTCTGGCTCAGGTGGGCGATCAGGGCCGGCACGCCCTTCTTGTCGCGCAGCGAACGGATGCGGTTCAGTTCACCGGCCAGCGGCTTCGTGCCCAGCGCATCGAGGCGGGCTTCATCCATGTAGCTGGCGTACAGGTCGCTGATTTTCTGCGCTTCGGAACCGGCCTTCTTGTGCTTGTCCTGTTGCGTGGCTTCGATGATGCCGCGCAACTGTGGCGTGGTGTCATCGCGCAGCTTGGCGAACGAACCCCAGCTCGACTTGTCGGCAGGAATCTCGGCCGTGGCCAGCCACTTGCCGTTCAAATGGGTGAAGAAATCGTCCTGCACGCGCACGGCAGGGTCGATGTACTGCACATCGATGCCGGAAACGACGCCAGCGGCGGCAGGCGCGGAAGGTGCGACACCGGGCGCCACAGTTGGTGCTGCCACGGAGGATGCGGCGGATACGGGTTCGGCGGCATGGGCAAACGCAGCCAACAGGGTCAGGGTCAGACTGCTCAAGAGATAGCGATTCACGGATTGTCCTTATGGGGCATGTCAAAAAGACCGGGCGGATAGCTTCGGGCGGATAGCCTGCCGCGCCTGGCGCTGCAGGAATGTAGCACGCGAGCATGCCTTTTGGCCATCCTTGCCCCCGGACGGCCCGTGAATCGCCGCTCAGTTCGACCAGGCTCAAGGAGGCCGGTGAGCATGGCGTGGGCTGGAACAGTGCATGCGGCGTTTATCCATACAGATAGAGCAGGTCGTCAATCAGCTCCAGCTCCTGTTGCGAGAACTGCGTGTTGTTGAACTGCCCGATATCTTCGAGCACACCTCTAATCTAAATGCGCCTGAGCCCACGGATAAAAAAAAGCCTGCGTCCACGGACGCAGGCAAAACCACTTCGGGTCGAGAATGCGAGTCCACTATAGGGCCGCCGCACACGCTTTTTTTCGACTATTACAAATGCTTACTCCCCTCAAGAGCACCTATACATCGCATACGAAACCGCAACATATGGCAAGCTGACAACCCCGTTTTCGTGCGTAGACTGGGTCCAGGCACGCTTTTTCCATGGCCGGCCCACGCCGGCAGAGATTCGGGTCTATACTTTCAACAAGCGCCGCTCCACGGGGACTGGCGCTTGTGCAAGACACGCTAGCTGCAAAGGTGCAATGATGGGCAAACTCAAAAATACCGGCTTGATCGGCCTGGGCGTGGTGGCCGGCGTCGCCGTGTCGCTGCAATTTTCCGCCATGGCGCAAAAAACCGTCGAGCCGCCCCTGCCGCTGGAAGAATTGCGCCAGCTGGCCGATGTGTTTGGCCTGATCAAGTCCGATTACGTCGAGCCGGTGGAAGACAAGAAACTGCTGGAAGACGCCATTTCCGGCATGGTCGCCTCGCTCGACCCCCATTCCGCCTTCCTGGACAAGAAAGCCTACGCCGAGCTGCGCGAAGGCTCCGAAGGCAAGTTCGTCGGCCTGGGCATTGAAATTGGCCTGAGCGAAGACGGCTATATCAAGATCGTCTCGCCCATCGAGGATTCGCCCGCCTACCGCGCCGGCATCAAGGCCGGAGACCTCATCACACGCCTGGATGGCCAGCCCGTGAAAGGCGTCAGCCTGGACGACAACGTCAAGCGCATGCGTGGCGAACCGGGCACGCAGGTGTCGCTGACCATTGCCCGCAAGGATGAACCGCAGCCCCTGGCCTTCACCATCACGCGCGAGGAAATCCATCAAAAGAGCGTGAAGGCGAAGATGGTTGAACCAGGCTACGCCTGGCTGCGCGTGTCGCAATTCCAGGAACCGACCGTCGACGACATGGCCGCGCAGATCACGGCGCTCTACAAGCAAGATCCGAACCTCAAGGGCATGGTGCTGGATCTGCGCAACGATCCGGGCGGCGTGCTGCAGGGCGCCATCGGCGTCTCGGCCGCCTTCCTGCCGAAGGACGCGGCCATCGTCTCGACAAATGGCCAGTTGCCGGACTCGAAACAGGTGTTCTACGGCCGCGCCGAATACTATGCCTTCCGCTCGGAAGGCGATGCCCTGGCGAAATTGCCAGCCGCCATCAAGAAAGTGCCGCTGGTGGTGCTGGTCAACACGGGTTCGGCCTCCGCCTCGGAAATCGTCGCCGGCGCCCTGCAAGACTACAAGCGCGCCACCATCATCGGCACGCAAACCTTCGGCAAGGGTTCCGTGCAAACCATCCGCCAGCTGACAGCCGACACGGCCGTCAAGCTGACGACTGCCCGCTACTACACGCCGAATGGCCGCTCGATCCAGGCCAAGGGCATCATGCCCGACCTGCTGGTCGATGAAAATGCGGATGGCGACGGCCTCAACGGCTTACGCATCCGCGAAGCGGACCTGACCAAACACCTGAGCAACGACCGCGACCAAGGCCGCGCCAACAACGGCGCCAAGGCCGCGCCCGTCAACGACGAGATGGAAGAGCAATTGCGCATCATCGCCCTGGAAAAGACCCGCAAGCCGCTGGAATTTGGCAGCAAGGACGATTTTCAATTACACCAGGCGCTGAACCATCTGAAGGGTTTACCGGTGCAACTGGCCAAGCCCGAACCGGTGGTGGTGCAAGCCGACGTCAAAAAAGAACAGAAAAAGTAGGCAATTTGGGCTCAGACCCGCCGGGTCTGAGCCCATCCAGCGGGGAGCGCCATGCCCCCCGTTATCCCTTCCACACGACAAAAATCAATCTTCCGCCACACCTCCCCCTCCCCCGCAACACGAAACTCTCTACAGTCGAGTCCATTTGTGTAAAATTTGCTTCACTTATCGGCATTGCGCCGATTGCCAAATTTGAAAGTTTAACCATGAAACAAGTCGTCATCAGCGGTACCGGACTGTACACGCCGCCATTTTCGATCTCTAACGAAGAGCTGGTCACCTGCTTCAATGCCTACGCGGAAAAGTTCAATGCCGATAACGCCGCCGCGATTGCCGCAGGCGAAGTGACGGCGCTGGAGCTGTCGAGCGTGGCCTTCATCGAAAAGGCGTCCGGCATCAAGTCGCGCTTCGTGATGGAAAAGGAAGGCATCCTCGATCCGGCGCGCATGGTCTCGCGCATCCCGGAACGGGGCGATGACGAACTGTCCTTGCAGGCCGAAATGGCGGTCGCCGCCGCGCGCGATGCGCTGGCGCGCGCCGGCCGCACGCCGGCCGACATCGACATGGTGCTGGTGGCCTGCAGCAACATGCAGCGCGCCTATCCCGCCATGGCGGTGGAAGTGCAGGATGCGCTGGGCATCGATGGGTATGGTTTTGACATGAACGTGGCGTGCTCGTCCGCCACCTTCGGCATCCAGCAAGCCGTGGCCGCCGTGCAAAGCGGCCAGGCGCGTGCCGTGCTGGTCTTGAATCCCGAAATCACCAGCGGCCACCTGAACTGGCGCGACCGCGACAGCCATTTTATTTTCGGCGACGCCTGCACAGCCATCATCGTCGAAGCGAAAGACTCTGCCGTCTCTGCGCACCAGTTCGAGATCATCGGCACGGAACTCAAAACACGCTTCTCGAATGCCATCCGCAACAATTTCGGCTTCCTCAACCGTTTTGACGAATCCGGCGTGAGCAAGGCCGACAAGCTGTTCCGCCAGCAAGGCCGCAAGGTCTTCAAGGAAGTGTGCCCGATGGCCGCCGAGATGATCAAAACGACCCTGGCCAAGGCCGGCGTGGAAGTGGCGCAAGTGAGCCGCTACTGGCTGCACCAGGCCAACCTGAACATGAACTTGCTGATCGCGCGCCTGATCCTGGGCCGCGACGCCGAGGCCAACGAAGCGCCCGTGATCCTCGACACCTACGCCAACACCTCGTCGGCCGGTTCCATCATCGCCTTCCATAAATATCAGGATGACATGGCGGCGGGCAGCACCGGCGTCATCTGCTCGTTCGGCGCCGGTTATTCCATCGGCTGCGTGATCGTGCGCAAGGTGTAAGCGTTGGGGGCGGGAAGCGCCTGATTGCCTCAATTAGGCGCAGATCGCAGTTGATGGCATGCGTTCGTGGCCAGCTGGACGAAGATATAGCGCAAATTTTTTGTAAAAAAAGCGGCAGGAAAATTCCAGCCGCAGCTTTGTTGCGTTTATACTCAATCGCTGAACACCCTCTTTTTCCATCCGCACGCCCCCATAAGGAACCCACCACGCATGCCCCATGACATCAGTCTGATCACCACCATCGCTGCAGCCCTCGGGTTCGGCCTCATCTTCGGCTTCATCGCCGCGCGCCTGAAACTGCCGGCATTGGTCGGCTATCTGGCCGCCGGCATCATCATCGGACCGGCCACGCCCGGTTTTGTGGCGAATGCGGAAATTGCGGGGCAATTGGCGGAGATCGGGGTGATGCTGATGATGTTCGGTGTCGGCCTGCACTTTTCCATCGACGATTTGTGGGACGTGCGCAAGATCGCGCTGCCTGGCGCCATCTTGCAGATCGGCGTCGCCACGGCGATGGGCATGGGCCTGGCCCACTGGTGGGGCTGGACCCTCGGTGGCGGACTGATCTTTGGCCTGGCCCTGTCCGTCGCCAGTACCGTGGTACTGCTGCGCGCGCTGGAAGAACGGGGCATCCTCGACTCCCTGAATGGGCGCATCGCCGTCGGCTGGCTGGTGGTGGAAGACCTCGTCACCGTGCTGGTGCTGGTGCTGCTGCCGGCATTCGCCAGTGTGCTGGGCGGCAAAGTCGCGCCAGATGCCGAGGCCGTGAGCCTGTGGCAAACCCTGGCCATTACCTTGGGGCAAGTGGCCGGCTTCATCGTCTTCATGCTGGTGGTGGGCCGCAAGCTGTTCCCGTGGATCTTGTGGCAAGTGGCGCGCACCGGTTCGCGCGAACTGTTTACGTTGTGCGTGATCGCCGCCGCCGTCGGCATCGCCTACGCTTCGACCCAGCTGTTCGGCGTCTCGTTCGCGCTGGGCGCCTTCTTCGCCGGCATGGTGCTGCGCGAATCTGAACTCAGCCACCGCGCCGCGGAAGAATCCTTGCCCTTGCGCGACGCGTTTGCCGTGCTGTTCTTCGTTTCCGTCGGCATGCTGTTCCAACCGAATATCCTCATCGAGAAGCCCCTGCAAGTGCTGGCCGTGTGCGCCATCATTATCTTCGGCAAGTCGATTGCCGCGTTTTTGCTGGTGATGGCGCTGCGCTATCCGCCGAAAACAGCCATCATCGTCTCGGCCAGCCTGGCGCAGATCGGAGAATTCTCGTTCATCCTGGCCGCCCTGGGCCTCTCCCTGGGCCTGATGCCGCAGGAAGGCCAAAGCCTGATCCTGGCCGGCGCCATCCTGTCGATCGCCCTCAACCCGCTCGTGTTCAGCATGGCCAAGCCCTTGCTGCGCGTGATCGGCAACAGCGATTTCGCGCGCAAGTTCGAACGCACCACCGACCCGCTGGCCGAACTGCCGATGACGGTGCCGCAGGAAAAACTGTCGGGCCAGATCGTCCTGGTCGGCTACGGCCGTGTGGGCCGGCGCATCGCCGCCGCCCTGTTGGAACGGGGCATCCACTTTGTCGTGGCCGAGGAAAACCGCGAAATTGTCGACCAGTTGCGCAAGCAGGGTATCCCGGCCGTGGCCGGCAATGCGGGGGAACCGGCCGTGCTGATCCAGGCGCACATCACGCACGCCACCATGCTCGTCATCGCCACGCCGGACACCTTCCACGTGCGCGCCATGATAGAGACGGCGCGCGCGCTGAACCCCGCCATCCTGACGGTGGTGCGCACGCATAGCGAGGAAGAGGCGGAATTGCTGCGCGCGGAAAACGCGGGCAAGGTGTTCATTGGCGAGCAGGAGCTGGCGAATGGCATGGCCGAGCACGTGCTGCAGAGTTTTGATACGGCGAAGAAGGGGCATGGCCATTAATAACGGCACGTGTAGCGACATTCGGGGTCAGTCCCGCCGGGACTCGGCGTCCCCGTCTGACCCCGGCCCTCAATTTACAAACTGGCGGCCAGCTCCGCCCCTTCCCGTATCGCCCGCTTGGCATCGAGTTCCGCCGCCAGCGCGGCGCCGCCGATTTTATGGAAACGCGGGCCGCCAGTGGCCAGCGGCTTGCCATCCTTGCCGACCGGCGGCATGAGTTCCGTCAAGCTGTCCTGGCCCGCACAGATAACCACGTTGTCCACCGCCAGCAGGCGCTGCTCGCCGCCCACGGTGATGTGCAAGCCCTGCTCGTCGATCTTGTCGTAGCTTACGCCGGCCAGCATGGCCACGCCATTGCGCGCCAGCGCCGCCCGATGCACCCAGCCTGAGGTCTTGCCCAGTCCCGCGCCCACTTTTGACGTCTTGCGCTGCAACAGGAAGATCTGCCGCACAGGATGGGGCGCCACAGGTGGCACCAGGCCGCCCCCGCTTGCCGCATTCAAGTCCACGCCCCACTCGCCCGCCCAGGTTGCCACAGGTTGCGGCAGCGGATGCGCCGGGTCGTGCAGCAGGTATTCGCCCACATCGAAACCGATGCCGCCCGCGCCGATGATGGCCACGCGCGCGCCCACGGGCTTCTTGCTTTGCAGCACATCCAGATACGACAGCACTTTCGGATGCTCGATGCCGGGAATGGCCGGCAGGCGCACCTTGATGCCGGTGGCGACGATGACGTCGTCGTAGCCGCCAGCCAGCAGTTGCTCGCGCGTGACGCGCTGGCCCAGGCACAGCTTGACTTCCAGCAACGCCAGCCGGCGCGCAAAATAGCGGATGGTTTCCGTAAATTCTTCCTTGCCCGGTATCTGCATGGCCACCTTGAACTGGCCGCCCACGCTGTCGCTGCTGTCGAACAGGGTCACCTCGTGCCCGCATTCGGCCGCCACGCAGGCGGCAGACAAGCCGGCCGGCCCGGCGCCGACGACGGCCACCCGGCGCGGCGCGGCCTTTTTCGCGTACACGAGTTCCGTTTCATGGCAGGCGCGCGGGTTGACCAGGCAGCTGGCGCGCTTGTTGGCAAAGGTATGGTCCAGGCACGCCTGGTTGCAGCCGATGCAGGTGTTGATTTCGTCGGCGCGCCCGGAAGCGGCCTTGGCGACAAAGTCAGGGTCGGCCAGGAAGGGGCGCGCCATCGACACCAGGTCGCAGTCGCCCCGCTCGAGGATGGCGTTGGCCTCGTGCGGCATGTTGATGCGGTTCGAGGCCACCACGGGAATGGTGACTTCGCGGCGCAGCCGGCCCGCCACCGAGGCGAAGGCGGCGCGCGGCACGGACGTGACGATGGTGGGGACCCTCGCCTCATGCCAGCCGAAACCCGTATTCAGAATCGTCACGCCAGCCTGTTCCAGCGCCTTGGCCACCGTCACCACGTCATCCCAGGTATTGCCGCCCTCGACCAGGTCGAGCAGCGAGTGGCGGTACATGATGATGAAGTTGGGGCCGACGGCGGCGCGGATGCGGCGCACGATGTCCACGGGCAGGCGCATGCGGTTCTCGATCGTGCCGCCCCAGCGGTCCTGGCGCAGATTCGTGCGCGCACACAGGAACTGGTTCAGCAGGTAGCCTTCGCTGCCCATCACCTCGATGCCGTCGTAGCCCGCTTTTTGCGCCAGGCGCGCGCAGCGCACGTAGTCGCAGATCGTGCGCTCGATGCCCCGTTCGCTCAAGGGGCGGGGGCGGAATGGCGAAATCGGCGATTTCTTGGCCGACGCCGAGACGACGAACGGCTGATACCCATAGCGGCCCGCATGCAGTATCTGCATGACGATCTTGCCGCCCTCCTCGTGCACGGCGCGCGTCACCTTGCGGTGGTTCGGCACGTCGCCGAGGAAATTGAGGGTGCCGCCGAACGGCAGCAGCCAGCCCTGGCGGTTCGGCGAGATGCCGCCCGTGACGATCAGCCCCACGCCGCCGCGCGCCCGCTCGCGGTAAAACGCGGCCAACTTGCCATAATGATAAAAGCGGTCTTCCAGGCCCGTGTGCATGGACCCCATGATGACGCGGTTGCGCAAAGAGGTAAAACCCAGGTCGAGCGGGGCCAGCAGATGGGGATAGGCAGTCATGGTGATCGGTCCGGTAGAGGTGGTTGCAGGCCGTACGGTAGCAAGCATTGCCGCTCGCCGCAGCGACTTTCTCTAGACCGCGAGTTCTAAATCGCCCGGCGCGCCCGCCGGCGATGGGTACAGCTTGTGCCGGGCGCAAGTTTCCCGTAGGCTAGGTGGCATGACGCGACTCTTCCTTTGCCTGCTGATGCTGTGCGCCGTCCCCGCAACCGCGCTGGCACAGGCGACACGCCTGGACAAGCTCAAAGTTGACGTCAAGCGCATCGAGGTCGACGGGCAGCGCATGTATGAAGTCGATGCCAGCGGCAGCGTGCAGGCGCCGCCGGCGTCCGTCTGGAAGACCTTGACCACCTACGAGCGCATGCATGAATTCGTGCCCGACCTCATCTCTTGCCGCGTGCTGTCGCGCAACGGCAATGAAGTCATCATCGAGCAGCAGGGCATGGCGCGCTTCCTGTTCATGAACCACCCCATCCATCTGGTGGTGCGGGCCACGGAAACGCCGTTCACGGCCATCGACATCGCCCTGATCTCCGGCGACATGCGGCATTACGCATCACGCTGGAATCTGTATCCGATTCCCGAGACGGGCGGCACGCGCATCGTCTTTTCCAGCCGGCTGATGCCGGGCTTCTATGTGCCCGGCATGCTGGGCACGACCATGATACGCGGCGATATCGAGCACATGATGGCGGCAGTATTAGCCCGCATCGACAGCCAGTACGCCGATAAATCCGGATAAATCAGGCTCAATTACGCTAAATACGTGTCGCGGTCGCGGATTTCCGCGAAGTTTTCCAGGCTGCCCAGCTTTACCGTGACGGGGTTCAGGCTCGCCTGCGGCTGCATCGAGCGCCAGGCGAACAGCCATTCCTGCTCGGGCGCTTCGGCACGCGTCTTGGTGAAGGCGGCGCCCAGGGCCGCGCGCTGGCCATATTCGACCTGGCCATCGATGCCTGCCCAGCTGGGCAGGGTGCGCTGCACGGCGCGGTGCAGGCGTTCGCCGAATTCCTCCGTATTGTGGATGATCAAACAAGCGTCGGCCGGGGCGAACAGATCGAACAGTTGCTTGTCCCACACTTGCGAAAAGCTCAGAGTCAGACAATTGCCCGCCGGTGCCAGGCGGAACTGGCCCAGGCTCAGCGCCAGCTCGAGTTCGCTGCGCTGGCCGTAGCGGTGCAGGGTGGGGGGACGTTTGTAATCGTGCATACTGGACTCGTTCTTCAATAGTAGGGTAAATCGGCGCGCCGCTTAACGTGGCGGGCGGATATGGCGCCGGATGCGCTGGGCCGTCGCGGCCAGATAAATTTCGCGCAGTAAATAAATAAAACAGCCGATCAGGCAAATCACGGCCAGCACAAAGAAGGCCGCGATGTATTTGTCCAGGGTCAGGTTCAAAATATCGCCCAAAAACAGCATGGCGATGATGACGCAGACGAAGAAACCGCAAGCCGTGCTGAGCGAAATCGAATAATTGATCAGATGGGTACGCGTATAGAGCGTATCTAACTCATCCATGTAGAAATCGTTGTAACCGATGTCGAGCCGGTCTTCCAGCACGCGCGTGCGGTCGATGATGCGGCCCAGGCGGTTGGTCAGCACCACCAGCATGGTGCCGATACCGGTCAACAGGAAAACCGGCGCAATCGCCAGCTGGATGATATGGCCGATGTCGCCGATCTGTATGTTCATGGATAAAAAGTCGTGGGTTCACACCGGCGCCCGACCCTGGCGCCAGCACAGGCCATAGTGTAGCAGGTGGCGCACGCCGGCTGGCCGCTTTGCCAACCGGCATGTTTTAACGTCATGCGAAGCCGCGCCCCGGGACGAAGCGCTCGGTGGCGCGCACCAGCGCCGAAGCGATGCCGTGCTCGAGCGCGCCATGGCCCGCGTCCGGGATCATGTCCAGCTGCGCGCCGGGCCAGGCTTGCTGCAGGCGGTAGGCCGACAGGGGCGGGCAGATGGCGTCGTAGCGCCCCTGCACGATGACGGCCGGCAAATGCGCGATGCGTCCCATGTTGCGGATCAGCTGGTCTTCCTCGAAGAAACCGAGATTGGCCATGTAATGCGATTCGAGCCGGCCCACGCCCAGGTCCAGCGCGTCGTTCGGCGCATCTTCCGGTTGCGGCATCAGGTACACGCGGCGGCCCTCGAAGCGGCTCCAGGCGCGCGCGGCGGGCCAGTACACGGCCGGGTCGCTGCTGAGGATGCGTTTCACATAGGCGGCCAGCAAGTCGCCCCGTTCCTCGGGCGGGATGGGCGCGGCAAATTCTTCGTACAGTTCCGGATAAAACCAGCGCACGCCGTCGATGAACCAGTCGATTTCCTCCTGCGTGCAGAGGAAAATGCCACGCAACACGAAACCGAGGCAAGCTTCGGGATGTGCCTGGCCATACGCCAGCGCCAGGGTCGAGCCCCAGGAGCCGCCAAACACCAGCCATTGGGCGATGCCGAACTGAGCGCGCAGCACTTCGATATCCTCGATCAGCAGCTGCGTCGTGTTGTTGCGCCATTCGCCCAGCGGCGTGGACTTGCCCGCACCGCGCTGGTCGAACAGGATCACGCGGTAGCGCTGCGGGTCGAAGAAGCGGCGGTGCTGCGGCGACAGGCCCGCGCCCGGGCCGCCATGCAGGAACAGCACGGGAATGCCGTCGGGGTTGCCGCACTCTTCCCAGTAAATGGTGTGGATGTCATCGACCGCCAGCATGCCGTGCCGGTTCGGCGACAGGGCGGGAAACAGGGGAGTCAGGGAGTCTGGCATGGCGGTCCTTAGAATGGCGTCAGGCGCCAGGCACGATTCCTGGCAACTGTTCCAATTATAGTGCGCCGCCAGCGCCTCAGGCCAGCAGCAAGGGCAGGCGGTTCGACGACTTGATTTCGCGCATCGACAGGCTGGACTGAATTTCCGCCACGCCAGGCAGGCGGCGCAGCACGGTCGAGACGAATTCGCCATACGCTTCCAGGTCGCGTGCCACCACTTGCAGGAAATAATCGGCTTCGCCCGCCACATTGTGGCAAGACAATATCTCGGGTATCGTCGCGATGGCTTGCTCGAACTGCGATGGCTGCTCGCCGCCATGGTTGGCAAACACGACCCGCACAAACGCCACCAGGCCGATGCCCAGCTTCTTGCGGTTAAGCAAAGCCTGGTAGCCGGTAATAAAACCTTCCTCCTCCAGGCGGCGCAAGCGGCGCCAGACGGGGGTTTCGCTCAGCTTCAAGCGCTCGGCCAGGCGCGCATTCGACAGCCGTCCTTCATCCTGCAACAGCCTGAGTATCTGCAAATCGGTGGCGTCGAGGCTAACTTCTGAAATTTTCATCTAATTTTTGTTTTTATAGGAGTGGAATCTACCCGAATACTAGGGCATGCAAGGCAGAAAAAGCAAGCACATTTCGTCACGACAAGAACATAATGGGGCCCGGCGAGCAGGCCGCACCGTGCGCCTGCTCCCGCTTTCTTTTCGACTGGTCCATGTCCGATTCTACCTTCCTGATGTACCTGCTGGCACTGGCTGGCGCCTTTTTATTACCGGGCCCCGACATGGCGCTGGTACTGGCGACAGGTGCCGCGCGCGGCGTGGCCACGGCGCTGGTGACGGCGCTGGGCATCGCCGGCGCGCGCGCCGTGCATGTGGCGCTGTCAGGCGCGGGTCTGGCGGCGTTGATGGTGACGCATCCGCAAGCCTTGCAGTGGGTCAAATGGGCAGGCGCCGCGTATCTGCTGTACCTGGCGCTGCGCCTGCTGCAGTCGGCCCTGTCGAGCAAAACGGCACAGGAAGACGCTGCCCCCGCCACGGCGCACGGCGCCAGCGCCAGCTGCGTGCGCGGCTTCCTGACGAATCTGCTCAATCCGAAGGCACTGCTGTTTTGCAGCATGTTCCTGCCGCAATTTGTCGTCGGCAGCGAGCAGGTCGGCATGCAATACCTGCGCCTGGGCGCCGTCCTGGTACTGGTGGGCTTGCTGTTCGACGCCGTGTACGCCGTGCTGGCCGCGCGCCTGGCGCGCCGCCTGCGCGGCAAACCTTCGCCTTACGGCAAGTTCGTGCTGCCCACCGTCTTCGTCTTGCTGGCCGGGCGGCTGGTGCTGGGCTGATCTTTCAGCGGAAGCGCTGCCCCGCCGGCAAAGAAGGCGGGGTAATCGTTCAGCAAGCTACGCTCCAAATCGTTGACCTTGCGAAATTGCCGCAGCGACGGCGCCATGGCCCGGCCCGCATCCCAGCTGCGCCAGGCGTTCGGCGCATCGAATTGCGCCAGCAAGGCGTCGCCCAGGTCCTGGTACACGGCGGCCATGTGCGGTTTTGCCTGCAGCACTTGCAGATACAGCGCGGTCGCTTCCGGCCATTGCCCCAGCTTGGCACGCAGATTCCCCTCGAACAAAGCCAGTACCGGCTGCTCCAGGCCGTGCTGCTGGCGCAAGCCCTGCACGGTGGCCAGCGCGGCCTGAATGCCTTCCTTGTCCTTGGCCAGCAATGCGCGCGTCAAGTCGTGGATGGGCTCACACTCCTGCATGGCCAGCATCTGCTGTGGCGACAGTTTGTCGACCAGCGCGCCCGTGGAAAAATGGTCTTCCAGCATGCTCAAAAAAGCCTCGAAGGGTTTTTCTGACGCAAACAGGCGCTCTGCTTCGGCCCGTAGCGCCGGATGCGACTGGGATCCCAGCGGCGGCAACAGCGCCGCCTGCGCCAGCACTCTTTCGAGCGCAGACGCATCGGCCGCCAGCGGGCGCGGCCGGTAAGCAGCCAGGGAATACGTGGCAGGCGCAGCCGCCGTCATGGCGCTGATGCGGAACTGGCGCGTGACCGTCCCGCCCACCTCCTGGTAGTGCAAGGTGAATGCGGCGGGAAGGCGCTTGCCGTCTGCCAGCATCTTCAGCACCAGCGGGTGGCCGCCCCAGGTGTAGCGCACATACTGGGCAAACGCCGTCGCATCGTCGCCGCTGACGGGGCTGCCGGCTATCCCCAGGCGCAGCAGGGGCTGCCCGTCGAGTGACCACAGCACGGCGCCGTCGAGCACTTGCGGCAGCAAGGCCCCATGCCGCTTGTTGTCCAGCACCGACAAAGCCTGTTCCTCATACACGCGAGGCGTTGCGTGCTGGTCAATGCCGCCCGCCTTCAAGATGCCGGCGATTCCCTGCCGGTGGCGCAGCTCGGCGGCGCGAAAGCCGGCCACGTCGAACAGCGAATACGTGTCGTAGGTGGACGCCGCCATATCGATCAGGTGGCGGCGGCGCGTGGCAAAGTCAAACACGGACAGGCTCTTGCCATCACGCACGCTGAGGTAATGCGGGCCCAGCACGACATCGCTTTCCTGCGTGTCGCGCGCGGGCAGGCTGGTTTTCACGCCGGGCTTGTTGACGCGCTCGGTAATCACCGTGACGTGGAACGCGACGCTGGCCTGGGCCGCGCTGGCGCCCAGGAAAAGGATGGCGGCCACGCTGGCGCGGCGCAAGGCAGGAACAAGGGGCATGGAGAAAGATGCGGTGAAGAAACACTGATTCTAAGGCAAATCCGGCCACCCCCTTGTTTTGCTGGCAAGCAAAAAAAAAGACAGCCGCAGCTGTCTTTCCTGTTTTACCTCAACAACGATTACGACATGTGCTGGCCGCCGTTGATCGAGATGTTGGCGCCCGTGACGAACGCCGCTTCATCGGATGCCAGGTAGGCGACCAGGCCAGCCACTTCTTCCGGCTTGCCCAGGCGCGCCATCGGAATTTGCGGGATGATTTTGCTGTCGAGCACTTCCTGCGGAATCGCCATGACCATCTTGGTGCCGATGTAGCCTGGCGAGATGGTGTTGACGGTAACGTTCTTGCGCGCCACTTCCAGCGCCAGCGACTTGGTGAAACCATGCATGCCGGCTTTCGCGGCCGAATAGTTGGTCTGGCCGAAAGCGCCCTTCTGGCCGTTCACGGACGAGATATTGATGATGCGGCCCCAGCCGCGTTCCACCATGCCGTCGCAGACGGGCTTGGTCATGTTGAAGACGGAATCGAGGTTGGTGCTCATGACGGCATCCCAGTTCGGCTTGTCCATCTTCTTGAACGTCATGTCGCGCGTGATGCCGGCGTTATTCACCAGCACGTCGACAGGACCGATTTCCGCTTCCACGGCCGCCACGCAGGCAGCCGCCGAATCGTAGTCGGCCACGTCGCACGGATACGCCTTGAAGTCATAGCCCATGTCCTTGGTCGTCGCCAGCCACTCCTCGACCTTCGGATTGCCTGGGGAATATGTGGTCACCACGCGATAACCGAGCGCCGCCAGCTTGAAACAGACCGCTTCGCCCAGACCACCCATGCCACCAGTTACCAATGCAACTCTTGCCATTTTCATCCCCTCAGTGTCGTGCTGTTGCTAAAAAGTTAATTATTTAATCAAAACAGTCCAAAACCGCCGCGTGACGGCGATGTACCGCAGCGTACCCAAGCGTAGCGAGCGGTGATGATTTGTGGCTAAGAAGCGCAACCGTGCTCTAGCACGGTGAGCATCGCAGGCCGCAAAGCGCGCCGCGCAGTAGCTTGGGTGCGGTGCCAGCTACTTAGTCGCGCTCGATGGCCAGAGCAACGCCCATGCCCCCGCCGATGCACAGTGCGGCCAGGCCTTTCTTGGCGTCGCGGCGTATCATTTCGTGGATCAGGGTGACCAGGATGCGCGCGCCGGACGCGCCGATCGGGTGGCCGATGGCAATCGCGCCGCCGTTCACGTTGATCTTGCTGGTATCCCAGCCCATTTCCTTGTTGACGGCAATCGCTTGCGCGGCAAACGCTTCGTTGATTTCCATCAAGTCCAGCTCTTCATGCGTCCAGCCGGCTTTTTTCAGGCACAGACGCGAGGCGGAGACAGGGCCCATGCCCATGACGGCCGGGTCCAGGCCCGACGAGGCGTAGGCCTTGATGCGCGCCAGCGGCTTCAAGCCCAGTTCCTTCGCTTGCGAGGCCGACATCATGATCACGGCGGCGGCGCCATCGTTCAGGCCGGAGGCATTGCCGGCGGTAACAGTACCGTCCTTGGCGAACGCGGGGCGCAGGCCGGTCAGCGACTCCAGGGTCGAACCAGGCTTGATGTATTCATCGCTGTCGAAGACCACGGTGCCTTTTTTGTTGGCGATTTCCAGCGGCAGGATTTCATCCTTGAACTTGCCCGCTTTTTGCGCCGCTTCCGCCTTCAGTTGCGACTGCAGCGCGAATTCATCTTGCTCGGCGCGCGTCACTTCGTATTTCTTGGCGACGTTTTCCGCCGTGATGCCCATGTGGTACTGGTTGTACACGTCCCACAGGCCATCGACGATCATGGTGTCGATCATCTTGAAGTCACCCATGCGGTAACCGTCGCGCGAACCGTTCATCGCGTGCGGCGAGGCGCTCATGTTTTCCTGACCGCCGGCGATGATGATGTTGGCGTCGCCGCACTTGATCGCTTGCGCCGCCAGGTGCGTGGCCTTCAGGCCGCTGCCGCATACCTTGTTAATGGTGAATGCCGGGATGGAGCTTGGCAGGCCAGCCTTGATGACGGCCTGGCGCGCGGCGTTCTGGCCGACGGCAGCCGTCAGCACCTGGCCCAGGATGGCTTCGCCGATCAGGTTCGGGTCGATGCCGGTTTGTGCCAGCAAGCCCTTGATTACATGCGCGCCCAGTTCGGACGCAGGAATCTTGGCCAGACTGCCACCGAATTTGCCGACTGCGGTACGGCCGGCGGCCACGATTACGACATCATCCATTTATTTCTCCGATATGCAGGCCACGAGGGCCAAGGTCAAGGTGCTAATAGAATCCAATGAGAATCCGGGAAAGACGCGTTTCATTCTAGCGCGGCATGCGCCGCAGTTCCAGCGCCGCACCGCAGGCGGCGGCGATGACAGCCTGCCTGCGGTGGCGGCGGGCGGACTGGCGCGACGGATAGCCGCTGCCTGGCCGCAACACGCTCAAGCCTGGCGAGCAGGACGCGTAGTTTTATTTTTATCATACCCTTCATCGGCGCCGCCGAAAGTGGTTTTTAGAAAATTATTGAAGGGAATAATCAGGGGTACGGGGGTTTGCTTTACCACCTGCAACAGCTCACGAAATTTTTGACGCGATGCAGCAAACTCATCCTTTGTCACCGTTTCGAATTTCTCCTGGGTTTCTTGAGCAACATCCTTTGCCTGGCGGCCATATGCGCCGAGGCGTTCGATGGCCAGTTGCGACTGCGTGCGCGACAATTGCAGCAGCGCTTGCGTATCCTTCACGGACAGCAGCTGATTGCCCGCCACCGTAGCGGCGGCCAGCGCCGCGCCGGCCGCATCGAGCTGCAAGTCCAGCACGCTGGCGCCGCTGTCGACGGCAGCCTGGACATACGCTTGCGCGCTGATCAATTGCGCTTCCACCACGGCCTTGCCGGCCAGTGCCCATTGCTCGGGAAATGAAACCATAGTGCTCCTCTCCAATTTGAAGGCGGTGCCATGTTGCGCCGCACAGTGCTCAACTCTAAGCGCTGGTTTATTGCTGAACCTTGATATTTATCAAGCTTTCCTGTTGGTTTGTTTCCAACTCAACGTTGATCAGGACAACAACTTGATACCGTCCAGCGAGGCCGCGCACTGCTCACGTATCACGCTGACGAAATCGCGCACATACGCCTTGTCCTGCAGATGGTCCGGCACGGACACATACAGGTCGCTCCACAGGCCGTGCTCACCCACCGGGCGCGCCACCACATAATCGTAATCGACATAATTCTTGATGGCCCAGTTGGGCAAGGCGGCGATGCCGCGCCGGCTCGCCACCAGTTGCAGCACGGCAACCGTCAATTCGGCCGTGCGGCGTTCAAACTGGATGCCGGCCGGCCGCAGCACTTCGCGGATCAGGTCGATACGCTCTTCCGGCACGGGATAGGTGATCAGGGTCTCGCCCGTAAAGTCGGCCGCCACCAGCCGGCGCTGCGCCTGCAACCGGTGCTTCTGCGCCATCACCACCAGCATTTCAAAGCGGAACAGGGGAAACACGGTGAAATCGGGGCCATATGGCGAACCGATCACCAGATCCGCCTCGCCCGAGCGCAGCAAGTCCGCCGGTTCGCTGTGAAAGCCGGAGACAAGATCGATCTCCACTTCCGGCCAGCGCTGGCGGAACGCATCCATCACCGGCATGAGCCAGTCGAAACAGGTATGGCATTCGAGCGCCACCCGCAGCTGCCCCTTGTCGCCCTGCGACAGGCGCGCCACGTCGCGCTCGGCCAGCTCGATCTCGGGCAGCAGCTTGTCGGCCAGCTCCAGCAGGCGGCTGCCCGTGGCCGTAAACGCGATCGGCATGGACTTGCGCTCGAACAGCGGCGCCTTGTAGCGCTCTTCCAGCAAACGGATCTGGTGCGACAGGGCTGACTGGGTCAGGTTGAGCAGTTGCGCGGCACGCACCAGGCTGCCGGAGGAACGCAGGGCACTCAGGGTGCGCAGGTGACGGATTTCTAGCATCGGGAAAGGGAAGGATGTACGTGAATTATTTTCATGTTATTTAGTAAAATGTTTCTTTTTGATTATAGATCAAGTTGCCGCACACTCTAGCGCATTCACATTAAATCTCGATGACATCATGACTGTTCGTACCCACATCCTTGGCTTTCCCCGTATCGGCTTGTCTACGGCGCCCTGCTCGACCGCCTGAAACAGTACGGCGTGACGTGGGTGCAGCTCGACGAACCGATCCTGGGCCTGGACTTGCCCAACGCATGGCGCAGCGCTTCTGAAAGCACGTATTGGCAGCTGAACCAGGTGGGCGTGAATATCCTGCTGGCCACGTATTTCTCGCCGCTGGAAGAAAACCTCAGCCTGACCTGCCGCCTGCCCGTGGCCGGCCTGCATGTCGACGGCATCCGCGCGCCGCATGAGCTGATCAGCGTGACGGACTGGCTGCCCGCGCATAACGTCTTGTCGATCGGCATCGTCGACGGGCGCAATATCTGGCGCACCGACCTCGACGCGGCCCTGGCCGTGCTGCAACCGCTGGCGGCCGAAACGGACCTCGATGGCGAAATCAAGACCTGGCTGGCGTTCGCCACGGAGAAATTGACGGAACTGTCGCTGCTGAAGGACGCGCTGGCGGGCCATGTCTCGCCAGGCCATCGCAGGGCGGCGCGCCAGCCATCAACGGGGCGAACTGGCGGACGCCGACTATGCACAGCAGCTGCGCGCCGAAATCGCCCACGCCGTCAACCGCCAGGAAGCGCTGGGCCTGGACGTGCTGGTGCATGGCGAAGCGGAACGCAAGGACATGGTCGACTACTTCGGCGAACAGCTGAACGGTTTTATTTTCACGCGCCTGGACTGGGCCACGCGCGCCTTCCGCATCGCCGTGATTCCGCCAGCCCATTTACGGGTGAGCCCGGACTGCGGCTTGAAGACGCGGGACTGGGCGGAAACGGAAGCGGCTTAAAAAAGATGGTCGCGGCGGCGCAGCAGATGCGCGCGGCGGCATGACATAAACCTACCCAGGCCGCATGCAGGGCTGCTTTCGGGACGGCGCAGCGGTTTTCCGGGGCGCCGCCCGTTTTTTTTGACATGAAGTAGGTGTTGCCCTGCGGAATAGCACGCGCCAGGCCCCTGATGCTGATTTTTTTGCAGTAGAATGCAAGAAATTTACTGCTCCCATTGTTGCCGTACGGAACATCTGGCCTGCCGCAGTTTCACTTTGATAAATGTTTATGTCCAAAAGCCCGTCGCAGAAGCCTATCGAAATCAAGATTTCCACCGTCGTTGCTGTCTCCGCCATTCTGCATAGCGCCGATACGCAGGCACTCGATGCCGCCTTGCGCGACATGACGGGAGGCGTGGCGGACTTTTTCGAGGACGACCTGGCCGTACTGGACGTGGCGGCCTTGCCGCCCGGCAGCGTGCCCATCGACTGGGCCGCCCTGGTGGCCATGCTGAAAAAATACCGCTTGAATGCCGTGGCCGTGCGCAATGCGCCGGCCGACATGCATGACGCCATCCTGGCGCAAGGCTTGAGCCTCGACAGCGGCAAGACGCGCGACGATGCGCCGCCCAAGGATGGTCCGAAGGATACGCCCACGGCGGTGGCCCAGTCGGGCGCCGACGCGCAAGTGATGGTGATCGACACCCCCGTGCGGGCCGGCCAGCGCATTTACGCGCGCGGCTGCGACCTGATCATCACGGCTGTCGTCAACAATGGCGCCGAAATCATCGCCGACGGCAGCATCCACGTGTATTCCTCGCTGTACGGCCGCGCGCTGGCCGGCGCCTCGGGCAATGCCCAGGCGCGCATCTTCGCGCTGGCCATGGAACCGGAACTGGTCTCGATCGCCGGCGTATACCGCACGTTCGAGGATGGTTTCCCTGCGGAAATGGCGCGCGGACCCGCGCAAATTCGTTTGGCTGGCGACAGAATCGATATACACTCTGTCAATCCGGTCACTCCCGTGAACCGCTCTTAAGCTGCACAATTCAAGAGATATCTGAAAAGGATTATTTGTGGCAAGAATTATTGTTGTGACGTCCGGCAAGGGCGGTGTCGGCAAGACGACCTCTAGCGCCAGTTTTTCCACTGGCCTGGCCATGCGCGGCCACAAGACAGCCGTGCTCGACTTCGACGTGGGCCTGCGCAACCTTGACCTGATCATGGGTTGCGAGCGCCGCGTCGTGTACGACCTGATCAATGTGATCAATAAAGAAGCGACCCTGAACCAGGCCTTGATCAAGGACAAGCACTGCGACAACTTGTTCATCCTGCCCGCCTCGCAGACGCGCGACAAGGATGCCTTGTCGGAAGAAGGCGTGGAACGCGTGTTGAACGACCTGATCAACATGGGTTTCGAGTTCATCATCTGCGATTCGCCGGCCGGCATCGAGCATGGCGCACTGATGGCGCTGACGTTTGCCGACGAAGCCATCATCGTCACCAACCCGGAAGTGTCGTCGGTGCGCGATTCGGACCGCATCCTGGGCATCTTGCAAGCCAAGTCGCGCCGCGCGCAGACGGGCGGCGAACCGGTCAAGGAACATTTGCTGATCACCCGCTACTCGCCGAAACGCGTGGAATCGGATGAAATGCTGTCCTACCAGGACGTGCAGGAAATCCTGCGCATCCCGCTGGTGGGCATCATTCCGGAATCGGAGCAAGTGCTGGCCGCCTCGAACCAGGGCAATCCGGCCATCCATTTCAAGGGCACGGACGTGGCGCAAGCCTATGAAGACGTGGTCTCGCGTTTCCTCGGCGAAGAGGTCGAGTTGCGCTTTACCAACTATGAAAAGCCTGGATTACTCCAGCGCATTTTTGGGGCGAAGTGATATGGCCTTGCTTTCTTTCCTGTTCCCCCCCAAGCCGAAGACGGCCACCGCGGCCAAGGAACGCCTGCAGATCATCATCGCCCGCGAACGCAGCGGACGCGATGGTCCGGACTTCCTGCCCGCCCTGCACAAGGAATTGATCGCCGTCATTTCCAAGTACACCAAGGTCAATGCCGACGACATCAAGATCTCGCTGGACCGCCAGGGCAACCTGGAAGTCCTCGACGTCAACGTGGTGCTGCCGGACGCGTAAAGCCTAATCCGGCCGCACCGTGAGCAATTCCTGCGCCACCGCGGCGCAGGCGTTCACGTGCTGGTTGCCGATCTGGCGGAATACGGCGTAGCCGATGGCTGCCGCCACCGCCTGGCCGGCGAACGGCACGAAGCGCGCCACCTGCTTGGTGGCAATCTTGACGCCACTGCGCTTGAGCAGGTGGAGGATCAGTTCGCGCGACACCAGTTTCCCCACCAACATGCCGCCCATGCCCACCGCCGCGCGGTAGGCCATCATCTTGAACTGCGGATTGAGGCGCTCGATCTGCTCGGGCGTGAGGCCGAATTCGTGGTTGATATCATTGATCAGCATGGAAAACAGGCCCACGTCGGACATCAGGTCGATGCCGGGAATGGGAATGGCCGAGGCGCCGGCCGACATCATGGCACGCCGCTGCACCAGGCGCCGGCAACGTTCGCGCACTTGCTCGATGTCGGCATGGCTGCCCGGTATCAGGGTCCAATCGGTAGTGCTCTTGTCTGGCATGGCCGTTTCTCCGCGAATAGGGGGTGTAGATGAACAAGTGTAACGTAAAGGCCTCAGCTGCCGATTTCACTGGACACAGTTGCAATCTCTGTTATATTTCACTTGAGCATTCCTTAACATTACGATAAGCAGAGCGGACCGTCTGTTTGTTGCTACACACTCCAGCCCATTATGCGAATTGCCGTACTCGATAGCGACCATAGCCAGGCAGAACTGATCTGCCAGGTGCTCACCGCCGCCGGCCACGCTTGCCACGAGTTTCAGAGTGGCAAGGAAATGCTGGGCCAACTGCGCAAGGACAGTTGCGACATGCTCATCCTCGACTGGCATGTGAGCGATCTGGACGGTGCGGAAGTCTTGCGCCGTGCCCGGGAAAAACTGGCGCCGAAGGCGCCCGTGTTGTTTATGACCAACAGTTCCGGCGAAGACGACGTGGTGGCGGGCATGACGGCGGGGGCCGACGACTACATGATCAAGCCCCTGCGGCGCAGCGAACTGGCCTTGCGTACTCAGGCGCTGCTGCGCGTGGCCTACCCGGCCCAGAATGGCGCAGAATACTTGCAATTCGGTCATTACACGTTTGAAACCCGCCCCGGCCGCCTGCTGAAGGATGGCGAAGTGCTGGACGTGACGCACAAGGAATTCGCCCTGGCGCTGCTGTTTTTCCGCAACCTGGGCCGTCCCCTGTCGCGCGCCTACATCCACGAAGCCGTATGGCAGCGCGACACGGCCTTGCCCTCGCGCACCATGGACACCCACGTCTCGCGCGTGCGCAACAAGCTGCAGCTGAAACCGGAACACGGCTACCGCCTCGTGCCCGTCTACAGTTATGGTTATCGCCTGGAAAAACTGGGCGGGTGAATGGCGGCAAACGGCTGAGCTGCTCAAAGCGCGGGCACAAAGCGTTATAATGTCGGCATAAGTCATCCCAACAGCCCTGAAATGCAACTGCTCGCCGTCGGCCTCAACCATACCACCGCTCCAGTGTCGCTCCGCGAACAGCTGGCGTTTGCGCCTGAGCATCTGGGTTCGGCGGTGATGGCGGCGCGTACCTGGTTCCAGCGCATCGACCTGCGCGACAACGACGAAGCAGCCATTCTCTCGACCTGCAACCGCACCGAGCTGTATGCGGCCAGCCACGTGCCGAACCCGCTCGACGCGGGCGCGCATTTCCTGGCCGATTATCACAAGCTCAATTACAGCGAGCTGCGCCCCCACTTATATATGCTGCCGCAGCACGATGCCGTGCGCCACACCTTCCGCGTCGCCTCCGGGCTCGATTCGATGGTGCTCGGTGAAACGCAGATTCTGGGCCAGATCAAGGACGCCATCCGCACGGCCGACGAGGCGGGCGGCCTGGGCACGTATCTGCACCAGTTATTCCAGCGCAGCTTTTCCGTGGCCAAGGAAGTGCGCAGCAGCACGGAAATCGGCGCCCATAGCGTTTCCATGGCCGCTGCCGCCGTGCGCCTGTCGCAGCGCATCTTCGACAAGATCGCCGAGCAGAACGTGCTGTTCATCGGCGCCGGCGAAATGATCGAATTGTGCGCCACGCACTTTGCGGCGCAAAACCCGAAAAGCATCACCATTGCCAATCGCACCATGGAGCGGGGCGAGGAACTGGCGCACCGCTTCAACGGCAGGGCCATCCGCCTGGCGGACTTGCCGGAGCAGCTGCACCAGTTCGACATCGTCATCTCGTGCACGGCGTCGTCCTTGCCGCTGCTGGGCCTGGGCCTGGTCGAGCGCGCCATCAAGGCGCGCCGCCACAAGCCCATGTTCATGGTCGACCTGGCCGTGCCGCGCGACATCGAAGCGGAAGTGGGCCGCCTGAACGACGTCTTCCTGTACACGGTCGACGACCTGGGCAAGGTTGTGCAGACGGGACTGGAAAGCCGCCAAGCGGCCGTGGCGCAAGCCGAAGCCATCATCGAGACGCGCGTGCAATCATTCATGAGCTGGGTCGACGACCGCGCCATGGTGCCCGTCATCCAGCATTTGCATGAAAACAGCGAAGCGCTGCGCCTGATGGAAGTGGAACGGGCGCGCAAGATGCTGGCCAAGGGCGCCGACATCGACGCCGTCCTGGAAGCGCTGTCGAAAGGCTTGACGGCCAAGTTCCTGCACGGCCCGCAGCAAGCGCTGCACCACGCGCAAGGCGACGAGCGCAAGCAGCTGGTCACCCTGCTGCCAAAACTGTTCCGCCCCCGCCGTTAGCGCAGCCACGCTGGCCGCCCGCGCGCGACCGCCCCCTGCCCGCCTGCCGGGCCCGCATCATCCCCACACTCTTTTACCGCGAATCGCTATGAAACCATCCATGCTGGCCAAACTCGATCAACTGGCGAACCGCCTGGTCGAACTCGACGAACTGCTGATGCACCCGGACGCCACGTCGAACATGGACAGCTACCGCAAGATGACGCGCGAGCACGCTGAACTGGGCCCGCTGGTGGCCCTGTACCGTTCCTACCAGGAAGCGGGCAACGATATTACGACAGCGCAAGAGATGCTGTCCGATCCGGACATGAAGGAATTCGCGCAGGAAGAAATCGAAGCGGCGAAGGCCACCATGGCGCGCCTGGAGCGCGAATTGCAAACCATGCTGCTGCCGAAGGACGTCAACGACGAGCGCAATATCTTCCTGGAAATTCGCGCCGGCACGGGCGGCGATGAATCCGCCCTGTTCGCCGGCGACCTGCTGCGCATGTACACGCGCTTTGCCGAGCGCAACCGCTGGCAGGTGGAACTGGTGTCGTCGTCGGACTCCGACCTGGGCGGCTACCGCGAAGTGATCGTGCGCGTGGTCGGCAACGGCGCGTACTCGAAGCTGAAATTCGAGTCGGGCGGCCACCGTGTGCAGCGCGTGCCGGCCACGGAAACGCAAGGCCGCATCCACACGTCCGCCTGCACGGTGGCCGTGATGCCGGAAGCTGATGAAGTGGAAGACGTCAACATCAACCCGGCCGACCTGCGCATCGACACCTACCGCGCCTCGGGCGCGGGCGGACAGCACATCAACAAGACGGACTCCGCCGTGCGCATCACCCACTTGCCGACCGGCATCGTGGTCGAATGCCAGGATGACCGCAGCCAGCACAAGAACAAGGCGCAAGCGATGAAAGTGCTGGCCGCGCGCATCAAGGACGTGCAATTGCGCGAGCAGCAGTCGAAGGAAGCGGCCACCCGCAAGAGCCTGATCGGCTCGGGCGACCGCAGCGAGCGCATCCGCACTTATAACTTCCCGCAGGGCCGCCTGACGGACCACCGCATCAATCTGACCTTGTATAAGCTGGACTTCATCATGGACGGGGATTTGACGGATTTGACGAATGCGCTGGCGGCAGAACACCAGGCAGAGTTGCTGGCAGCGCTGGGCGATTAAACGCTGGCGCCGTTGTGTCGGCTTACGAAGCGAAGCCAGTTGTAGGTCGGCTTAGCGCGCAGCGCGTAAGCCGACAGCTTTAAGTAGCGGCTAAGCAATAAAAATCCAGCCTTGTGCGAAAATGACCAGCTCGATTCCATCCACCTCACCGTGTCGCCCATGAAAAATTCACGCACCGTCCTCCTGTCGATCGCCGCCCTGTGTTTCCTGATGCTGGGCGTGGCCATGTATTTGCAGCATGCCATGCACATGGCACCTTGCCCGCTGTGCGTGATCCAGCGCTACCTGTTCCTCGCCATCGGCATCGCCTGCCTGGCTGGCGCGGCGGCCAACCGCCCGAAAATCGGCGCAAGCGTCGGCTTGCTGGCGGCCCTGGGCGGCCTGGGCGTGGGCGCCAAGCATTTGTACGTGCTGGCCAACCCCGGCTTCTCTTGCGGCATCGATCCGGTGGAAACGGCGCTGAACAAGATTTTCACGGCGCAAGTCATGCCCTTCATGTTTGAATCGTATGGCGCCTGCGAAAACGCCGGCGAGCCGTTCTTCGGCCTGTCGATTCCGCAATGGGCGTTCATCTGGTTTGCCATTTTTAGCGTCGGCCTGCTGTGGACTTTGCTGCGCCGTCAGAAATAATTGAAAGCACCATGCCAGAAACACTGATCCCCGCCGGCAGCACTGTCGGCGCCCTGCAAATCCGTCCACTGCTCGACCCGCTCGACAACCGCATCCTGCTGGGCCATGCGCTGGGCCTGTCGCGCGTGAGCCTGATCACGCAGTCGGAGCGTGTGCTCACTCCAGATGAAACCGAACGGCTGTCAAGCTTGCTGGCACGCCGCCTGCAAGGCGAACCGATCGCCTACATCGTCGGCCAGCGCGAATTTTTCGGCCTGCCGTTCGAAGTCAACGACGCCGTGCTGATCCCCCGCCCCGACACGGAAGTGCTGGTGGAACTGGCGCTCGAACGACTGCCGCCCGGCGGGCGCGTGCTCGACATGGGCACGGGCAGCGGCGCCATCGCCGTCGCGCTGGCGCACACGCGGCCCGACGCCGTCGTCACGGCACTGGACGTCAGCAGCACGGCGCTGGCCGTGGCGCGCCGCAACGCCAGCGCCAACGGCGTCAACATCACCTTCATGGCCAGCGACTGGTTCGAAGCGCTGGGCACGGAAAAGTTTGACCTGATCGTCTCCAATCCCCCCTACATCGCCAGCGGCGACCGCCACCTGGCCGAAGGCGATTTGCGCTTTGAACCGACAGGCGCGCTGACCGACCATGCGGACGGCCTGTCGGCCCTGCGCACCATCGTCTCCGGCGCCGCGCGCCACCTGGCGTCCGGCGCCTGGCTGCTGATGGAGCATGGCTACGACCAGGCGGCCCAGGTGCGCAAGCTGCTGGCCGCTGCCGGCTACAGCAAAGTGCAAAGCTGGCGCGACCTGGCCGGCATCGAAAGAGTCAGCGGCGCCCGCCTCGGCTGACTGCGCAAAGCTTGACCCGGCGCGCGCCAGATCCTCCCACAGTTTGTTAAAATATCAAGCGAATTCCTGACCGAAGCGCCGCCCCCTCATCCGGGGCGGACGCTGGCGATGCGGCGTTTTTTGGGCCGGCGCCGACGCATTTGCCAAAATTCGGTTATTCTCAGCACAAATTATTTATCTGCTGCAAAAGAAAGGAAGCTCAAATTGCCCAACCTGTTGACTCGCCGCCTGGCATTGCTGACCGAAGATGCCAACCGCGCGCTGCTGCGCGGCTTGCGCGGCATCGAGCGTGAAACCCTGCGCGTCGACCATGCCGGCCATCTGGCTTCCTTGCCCCACCCCGCCGCCCTGGGCTCGGCGCTGACGCACCCTGAAATCACCACCGACTACGCCGAGGCGCTGCTCGAATTCATCACCCCGGCCGAACAGGACATTGCCGTCACGCTCGACAAGCTCGACACCGTGCACCGCCACGCCTACAGCCGCCTTGGCGACGAGTTGCTGTGGAGCCAGTCGATGCCCTGCCAGTTGCCGCCCGAAGCGGACATCGCGATCGCCAACTACGGCAGCTCGAACATGGGCATGCTCAAGCACGTTTACCGGCGCGGCCTGGCCTTGCGCTACGGCAAAGCCATGCAATGCATCGCCGGCATCCATTACAACTATTCGCTCGACGAGCAGCTGTGGCAAGTGCTGGCCAGCAACCCGGACACCAGCGCCAGCCCGACACAGGCGGCCGCCACGCCGAAAGACGTGCAATCGGAAAGCTATCTGGCAACGATCCGTAATTTCCGCCGCTACAGCTGGCTGCTGATGTACCTGTTCGGCGCTTCGCCGGCCCTGTCCGCCGGTTTCCTGCGCGGCCGCGCGCACAAGCTCGACACCTTGTCCGACGACACCTTGTTCCTGCCCTACGCCACCAGCCTGCGCATGAGCGACCTCGGCTACCAGAACGATGCCCAGTCCGGCCTGCGCCCACACGAAAACAGCCTCGATGATTACGTCAACGCCCTGACGCACGCCGTCAACGACCCGTATCCGCCGTATGCGGCGCTGGGCACAAAGAAGGATGGCGAGTGGATTCAATTGTCCACCAACGTGCTGCAGATCGAAAATGAATACTATTCGACCATCCGCCCCAAGCGCGTGATCCGCACGGGCGAGCGCCCCATCCAGGCCCTGTGCCTGCGCGGCGTGCAATACATCGAAGTGCGCTGCATGGATGTCGACCCGTTCGAGCCGGTCGGCATCAGCCTCGAAACGGGCCGCTTCCTCGACGCATTTTTGCTGTTCTGCGCGCTCGACGACAGCGCGCCCATCTCGGCCGAGCAAAGCGCCTGCTACACGAACAATTTCGCCCGCACCGTCAAGGAAGGCCGCAAGCCGGGCTTGACCCTGCGCCGCGATGGCGAGGAAATCACCCTGCAGGCGTGGGGCGAGGCATTGCTGGCGCGCATCGCGCCCGTGGCGGCCTTGCTCGACGCGCGCCATGGCGGTACGCAACATGCGGACAGCCTGGCGGCGCAGGCAGCCAAACTGGCCGACCCGGACACGACGCCATCGGCAAAGGTATTGGCCGAACTGCGCGCCAACGGCGGCTCATTTGCCGCCTTCGGCCTGCGCCAGAGCGAACGCCACGCCGCCTACTTCCGCGCGCATCCGGCAACGCCGGAACAAAGCGCGTATTTCGACGCGATGGCCGCCAGCTCGCTGGCCGAGCAGCGCGCCATGGAGGCGGCGCCGGCTGGCAGCTTCGACGATTTCGTCGCCGCCTACCGCGCCAGCACCCTGTGTTCGCACAGCTGACCTTGCGCAAAACGCCCCGATGCTGACCTTCTATAATGAATTGCACAGCCAGCACCGGGGCCGCTTCGAGCTGTTTCGCGGCACCATGGTGCCCTGCTTCGAGACACCGGAGCGGGCCGACATGGTGGTGGCCGAGCTGGGACGGCGCAACCTGGGCCGCATCGTCACGCCGCACGGCGTGCCGCTGACCTCCTTAGAGCGCATCCACACGCCCCGTTACCTGCATTTTTTGCGGCATGCCTGGCACGAGTGGCTGGCACTTGACCCCGCCAATGCGGACAAGGACGCGCTGCCCTCCGTCTGGCCCGTGCGCACCTTGCGCAGCGATATCGAACCGGACGACTTCACGGCCAAGCTGGGGCTGTACTCGATGGACAATGGCACGCCGCTGACGGCCGGCACGTGGACGGCGGCCAAGACGGGCGCCGACTGCGCCGTCAACGCGGCCCACGCGCTGCGCCTGGGCGAGCGGGCCACGTTTGCCCTGACGCGCCCGCCGGGCCACCACGCGGGCAGCGATTTCTTTGGCGGCTACTGTTTTCTCAATAACGCGGCCCTGGCCGCGCAGCACCTGCTTGATGACGGCGCCCGCAAGGTCGCCATCCTCGATATCGATTACCACCACGGCAACGGCACCCAAAGCATCTTTTACCAGCGCGACGACGTGCTGTTCACCTCCCTGCACGCCGACCCGCGCGGCGAATACCCGTTTTATCTGGGCCACGCCGATGAAACGGGCAGCGGCGCGGGGCTCGGCTACAACGTCAACCTGCCGCTGCCGGCCGGCACGTCCACGGCCAGCTGGTTCGCCGCGCTGGAAACGGCCTGCCTGCGCATCAATATGTACGCGCCCGACGCGCTGGTGGTGTCGCTCGGTGTGGATACTTTCGTCGGCGACCCGCTGTCGCACTTCGCCCTGCAAAGCGGCGACTACCTGCGCGTGGGCGAGCGCCTGGCGCATCTGAACTTGCCCACCGCCTTCATCCTCGAAGGCGGCTATGCGGTCAAGGAGCTGGGTATCAATGTCGTCAATGTGCTTGAAGGTTTTGAGACGGCGGAGTAATTCTGGGGTCAGACCCCCGTCCACGTTGACGGTGAGCCTGGCGTTAGCGGTGTTGAGGGTCTGACCCCGGCTTTAGCAGCTCTACATATTCCGGAACAGCGCCATGAACGGCTGGCTCACAGCCAGCGTTTCCGGCCGCGTTTTCAGGCGCAGGGCGCCGCGTCCCACCTCGTCGCGCGTGACCGACGCCACCATCTTCATGTTGACGATGGTGGAGCGGTGGATCTGCTTGAAAATGGCCGGGTCGAGCACGTCGAGCAGTTCGCGGATCGGCTTGCGCAGCAGCGCCTCGCCGTCCGCCGTCATGACGGCCGTGTACTTGGTGTCGGACTGAAAATAAGCGATGTCTTCCACCATGATCAAACGGGTATCCTTGCCGCTGCTGGCCGTCAGCCACACCAGCGGCGGCGACTTGGCGGCCGCCGGCAAAACGCTACTCAATTGCTGCAGCAGGCCGGCCAGCGCGCCGTCGCCCGCCCGGGTCTTGCCGGCCCGTGCCTGCACCCGCTGCAAGGTCGCTTGCAGGCGTTCGCGGGCGATGGGTTTCAATAAGTAATCGACGGCGCCCTTGTCGAAGGCATCGATCGCGTACTGGTCGTAGGCGGTGACGAACACCACCTGCGTGGCGGGACTCGCTTCGAGCGCGCCGGCTGCCACTTCCAGCCCCGTCAAGCCCGGCATGCGGATATCCAGGAAGGCGATATCGGGCTTGCGCGTGGCGATGGCGTCGAGCGCCGTGCCGCCGTCGTCACAGGCGGCGGCGATGCGCAAGTTGGGCCACTCTTCGGCCAGCAGGGCCACCAGCGCATCGCGCAGCAGGGTTTCGTCTTCGGCGATGACGCAGCTCATCTCAGGCTGATGCATACGACACTCCTTGCGCCGTGCTGTCAGGCACCGTGATGGTGGCCGTCACGCCATCGGGGAAATTGGCGAGGATGGAAAACGACGCGGTCGCGCCATAGGTCAGGCGCAGGCGTTCGCGCACATTGCGCAAGCCGATGCCCGTGCCGGCGCCGTCGTCGCTGAAGCCCTTGCCGTCGTCGGCCACCGTGACGATCACCGTGCCATCGCCGCTGCGCGCCATGATCCAGATGGTGCCGCCGCCGCTCTTCGGCTCCAGGCCGTGCTTGATGGCGTTTTCCACCAGGGTTTGCAGCATCATCGGCGGCAGCTCCGCCTGGCGCAGGTATTGCGGCACTTCGATCTGCAGGTTCAGGCGTGCGCCCATGCGGATTTTCAGGATATCGAGGTAGGCGCGCGCCCGTTCCAGTTCCGTGCCCAGGGTCGACATGGCTTGCTCCGTGCGCGGCAGCGAATGGCGCAGATACAAAATCAGGTTGCCCAGCATCTCGTCGGCGCGCGCCGGGTCGCTGCGCGTGAGCAACTGCGCGCTGGCCAGGGTGTTGTACAGAAAGTGCGGCTCGACCTGCGCGTGCAGCAGGCTCAGTTTGGCCACCGTGAGTTCCTTTTCCGTCACCGTCTGGCGCGCCTCGGCCTGCTCGCCGCGGCGGCGCTGCGCCACCCGGCGCGTCATCGCCCGCGTCACCGCTTCCGCGTTTTCCAGGTTGCTGCCATGGTCGACGAGAAACCAGTCGGTCCAGGCATTGCGTGCCGGTTCGCAGATCAGCGTCACGCTGCCCGCCTCGCCATTCGGCGTGACGGTGGCGAGGATCTGGTTCGGCCGTGGCTCGAGGAAACCCAGCATGCGCATGCGGGGCAAGCCCGTATGCGTGTAGGGCGCCGCGCGGCGCACGCGGGCCTGCACCTGCAAGCTGTCGCGCGCGCTTTCGACCACTTCGCTGCCCGGCAGTTCGCGAATGGCCGCGTCGATCATGTCGAACGCCTCGCCCGCCTCGAACGGAATCTCGATCTGGCGCCGCTGGCGGCTCGACAGGGTGCTGGGATTGACGGCGCCGGCGATCAGGCGCACGCGCCGCACGTGCGAAAACGCATTCGTGATGACGGCGCTGGCCAGCAGTGCGCCGACGATGACAAAGAAGCCTTCCGTCTGCCCGAAGATATAGCGCAGGAAATTCTCGACCAGGATCGCCGTGGCGATGATGTACGTGACCATCGTGGCCAGGGTGATGCGCAGGATAAAGAAAAGGCTAGTCATGATTTTTCCTTGGGTGTGAAGTGGGCCCAGCATAACCATAGCCCCCGGCGACGGTGGCCATTATGCGATGGAAGCCCACTAGTGGCGACAAAGGCATCAAAATAAAGCACCAATTCGCGCCGCCCCGAAATAAAATAGCTTGCAATTAAATAGCGAACGATATATATTGCACACATGGACGCCGCACTCGCTTCTTCAGACGGGCATCCTGGGGCAGCAGCCCACGAAACAAGTAGTGCACTATTTAGTAGTCAACTATTTATCCATTTAAAGGAAACCATCATGTCGATCAAACAAGTCCTGTACCGCGCGCAAGCTACCGCCACCGGAGGCCGCGAAGGCCGTGCCGTCTCGTCCGACAATGTGCTGGACGTCAAGCTGACCACGCCAAAAGAACTGGGCGGCAATGGCGCCGTCGGCACCAATCCGGAACAACTGTTCGCTGCCGGCTACTCGGCCTGCTTCATCGGCGCCATGAAATTCGTCGGCGGCCGCGACAAGATCGCCCTGCCAGCGGATCTGTCCATCGAAGGCAACGTCGGCATTGGCGCCATCGACACGGGCTTCGGCATCGAAGTGGAACTGAAAATTTCGCTGCCAGGCATGGAACGCGCCGCCGCCGAAGCGCTGGTCGCCGCCGCCCACATCGTGTGCCCGTACTCGAACGCCACGCGCGGCAACATCGACGTCACCTTGACGATCGTCTGAGCGCACCTGTCATAGCTTGCTGCGCATCGCGCTTTGATCAAAACCGCACTGCCATGAAGGCAGCGCGGTTTTTTTTCACGTGTGCCTTTAGAATGGCGCTCTTTTCCTGATTTTTCCGGAGTACGCATGATCGCCTGGCAATGGAACACCTTCGACGAACTCGGCCCCCACGATTTGTACCAGGTGCTGGCCTTGCGCCAGCGCGTGTTCGTCATCGAACAGCAGTGCATTTACCCGGACCTCGATGGCCATGACCAGCCAGCCATGCATCTGCTGGGCTGGCAAACGGTCGACGGCCAGCGCCGGCTGGCCGCGTATCTGAGGGTGCTGGCGCCCGGCGCCAAGTATGTGGAAATGTCGCTGGGCCGCGTGCTGACGGCGCCCGAGGCGCGCACCACGGGCGCCGGCAAACAGCTATTAACGGAAGGCATCGCGCGCGCCGAACGCCAGCACCCTGGCCACGCCATCCGCATCGGCGCGCAGCAGTACCTGGAGCGCTTCTATCAGTCCTTCGGCTTTGTCACCGTCAGCGCGCCCTACGACGAAGACGGCATACAGCACGTCGACATGCTGCGCGCGGTGCCGCCGGGAGCGGCGGCATGACGACGGCCCTCATTTCCTGGAGTGGCGGCAAGGATTCCTGCCTGGCCCTGTGGCGCGCACGCAACGCCGGCACGAGCGTGCCGCTATTGATCACGGCCATGGATGAAGATGGCCGCAAATCACGCTCGCACGGCGTGCCGCCTGAGCTGCTCGAGGCGCAAGCGGCCAGCCTGGGCGCGCGCCTGCAGCGCTATCACGCCAGCTGGGCCAGCTACGAGGAAAAATTCATCGCCATGCTGCGCGCGGCGAAAGACGAAGGCATCGCCCATGCGATCTTTGGCGACATCGACTTGCAGCCGCACCGCGACTGGGAAGAAAAAGTCTGCGCCGCTGCCGGTCTGACGGCCCACCTGCCGCTGTGGGGCGAAGCGCGGCGCGCGCTGGTCGATGAATTCCTTGCCGCCGGCTTCAAGGCCATCGTCGTGTGCATCAATGGCCAGCACCTGCCGCGCGAATTTTGCGGGCGCGAGTTCGACGCCGCCTTTTTGGCCGACCTGCCGCCCGGCGTCGACGCCTGCGGCGAAAACGGCGAATTCCATACCTTCGTCTACGACGGCCCCGCCTTCAGCGCCCCCGTGGCGCTGCGCCGCACACAGGTGCTGCAATATGACGCACCGGCCGATCTGGGCGGCGCCACGTATTACTTCCAGGAACTGGCGCCAGCCTGAAGGGGACAGGGCCCGCAAAGCAAAAAGGGCGATTCCGTGGAATCGCCCTTGGTCACTACGCCTTGCGCATGCTTACTTTTTTTTCGTCACGCCAACCAGCTTGACTTCAAACAGCAAGCCAGCGTAGCCAGGAATCTTCGGCGCGCTGCCAGCCTTGCCATAACCCAGGTCATACGGAATGGCCAGAGTGCGCGTGCCACCGACCTGCATGCCGACCAGGCCGCGGTCCCAGCCCAGGATGACCTGGCCGATGCCCAGGACGAAGGTAAAACCGGCGCCCGCCGGGCTTGCATCGAACTGCGCGCCTTTGTTGCCCGGCTTGCTTGCGTCATACAACCAGCCCGTGTAAAGCACGGTCAGGGTATCGCCAGCTGCCGCTGCCGTGCCGGTGCCGACCACCGGATTGCTAATGACCAGTTCTTTCACTTGCGTATTCGGGTCGAGCACGACCGGCTTTTCCGTGTTGGCAGCGGCGCCGCAAGCGGTCAGGGCCACGGCGCAAGCGAGCGTGGCGATCAATTGAAATACCGATTTCATCGTTTCCCTTTAAATATTGATGTGTGACTGAGGCCGTACGGTGCGGACCGGTACGGGCTGCAGTTTAACAGGAGTCGCCCGCCCAATTTGTAAGCAGTCGTAAGCAAGCCGTTAAATTTATGCGTAAAAGCAACATTGCTACAATATCTATATTTCCACTTGCGTGCCCAGTTCGATCACCCGGTTGCTCGGGATCTGATAATAATCGGCCGCCGTGCGTGCATTGCGCGACATGGTGACGAACAGGTGTTCACGCCACGGCATCATGCCGGCACCCGGCGTCGAAATGATGGTCTGGCGCGCGATGAAGAACGACGTTTCCATCATCTCGAAATCCAGTCCCTGCTGGGCGCACTGCGACAGTGCCGCCGGAATGTCCGGTTCATCCTTGAAGCCGTAATGCACATTGACCTGGTAGCACTGGTGGCCCAGGTCCACCACGCGCACGTGCTCGGAAGGCGCCACCCACGGCTCTTCATGCATGAAGACGGTCAGGAAGATCACCCGTTCATGCAACACTTTGTTGTGCAGCAAGTTATGCAGCAGCGCATGCGGCACGCCATCCGTTTCGCCGCGCAGGAAGATGGCCGTGCCGGGCACGCGCAGCGGCGGTGCGATGAACAGCGACGAGAGGAAATCGTTAAGCGGAATCGCATGCTTTTCCAGGTTCTGGAACACCAGTTGGCGGCCCCGCTTCCAGGTCAGCATGACGATGAACAAAATCGAGCCCAGCAACAGCGGGAACCAGCCGCCATGGAACAGTTTCAGCGCCGTCGCCGACACCAGGTTGACGTCGATGATCAGGAAAAAGCCCGTGGCGGCCCAGCACAGGGCCAGGTTCATCTTCCAGCGGTAACGGATCACGAAGAAGGTCAGGATCGTGGTCGACAGCATGGTCGCCGTCACCGCGATGCCGTAGGCGGCGGCCAGGTTTTCCGAGGAACCGAAGCCGATGACAGCCAGCAGCACCACGGCCAGTTGCAGCCAGTTCACGGCGGGTATGTAGATCTGCCCGATTTCGCTTTCCGACGTGTGGCGCACGCGCATGCGCGGCAAAAAGCCCAGCGCGATCGCTTGCTTGGTCATCGAGAAGGTGCCGGAAATGGTCGCCTGCGAGGCGATCACGGTGGCCATGGTCGACAAGATCACCAGCGGATACACGCTCCATGCGCCCAGCTGCTGGTAAAACGGATTCGAAACGGCTTCCGGATGCGCCAGCAGCAAGCCGCCCTGGCCCAGGTAGTTCAGCGCCAGTGCGGGAAAGGCAATCAGGAACCAGGCCAGGCGGATCGGTTTCTTGCCGAAGTGGCCCATGTCGGCGTACAGCGCCTCGGCGCCCGTCAGCGCCAGCACCACGGCGCCCAGGGCGACGAAGGCGACAAAGCCGTTATTCATCAGGAAGGTCGCCGCGTGCAGGGGATTGAGTGCGGCCAGGATCGCCGGCGACTTGATGATGTTGACCACGCCCATGCCGGCCAGCGCGGCAAACCACAGCACCATGATGGGGGCAAAATAGCGGCCGATGCCGGCCGTGCCGTGCGACTGCACCGAGTACAGCGCCACCAGCACCACGATCGTCAGCGGCACCACATAGGGACTGAAGGCGGGTGTGGCCACTTCCAGGCCTTCGATCGCCGACAGCACGGAAATGGCCGGCGTGATCACGCTGTCGCCATAGAACAGAGTGGCGCCGAAGACGCCGATCACCATCAGCGGGAAATGCCAGCGCGACAGGCGGCTGACGGACGACAGCACCAGCGCCATCAGGGCCATGATGCCGCCTTCGCCGCGGTTGTCGGCACGCAACACCAGGGTCACGTACTTGAGCGAAACGATCAGGGTCAGGCCCCAGAAAATCAGCGAGACGATACCCAGCAGGTTCTCATGCGAGAGCAGCAGGCCGTGGGCCGGGTCGAAGACGGTCTTCAGGGTGTACAGCGGACTGGTGCCGATATCGCCGTAGACGATGCCCACGGCCGCCAGTGTCAGGCCGGCAAGGCCGCTTTTTTTATGTTCCGACGTCAAGGTTGCACCCGTTTTTGTTTTGTTGCATCGCACAATATGATAGGTATTAGCAAATAGCAAGAGTATTTTTGCATGGTTATGCACCTGCCCCAAAGTCGTGGTTTTGTGCCGTTCCGCCTTGCTGCGCGGGCTTGCGGCCATTGATTTGTTGCCATTCTACCCCTCGCCAGCGGCGCCGGGCAGCCCCCGATGTTTTCAGCCATAATGACAGACTGTCTACTCTCCAGCGAAGCCCGTCATGAATCCAGGCATGCTCTACGCCTCCCTCGCCTTTCTGTGCTGGGGCCTGTTCCCCCTGTACTTCCATGCCATCGGCGAGATCGCGCCGCAGGAAATCCTGGCGCACCGCATGGTCTGGTCGCTGTTGTTCCTGGGTATCGTGCTGACCGTGCGCCGGCAGTGGAGCTGGCTGGGCAGCCTGAAAGCCCAGCCCAGGGTAGTGGCCAGCTTCGTCGCCAGTGCGTTTTTGCTGTCTGCCAACTGGTTCATCTACATCTGGGCCGTCAACAACGGCCACGTGGTCGACGCCAGCCTCGGCTACTTTATCACCCCCCTGATCAATGTCATGCTGGGCTTTTTGCTCTTGCACGAGCGCCTGCGCCGCCTGCAGTGGCTGGCCATCGGCCTGGCCGCCTGCGGCGTGGCCTGGCTCACCTGGCAGGCAGGGCAGGTGCCCTGGATCGCCCTGCTGCTGGCGGCCACCTTCGGCGGCTATGGTTTGCTGCGCAAGACGGCCGCGCTGGGCGCGCTGGAGGGCCTGTCGTTTGAAACATTGATTCTGTTCCCTCTGGCGCTGGCCTATATGCTGTGGCTGAGCTGGCATGGCCAGAGCGGCTTCGTCAATACAGATTCCACCGCCACGCGCGTGCTGCTGCTGGCGTCCGGCCCCATCACGGCCATTCCCCTGCTGCTGTTTGCCGCCGGCGCGCGCCGCCTGCCGCTGGCCGTGTTGGGGCTATTGCAATACATCGCCCCCACGGGCCAGCTCTTGATCGGCGTGTGGGTCTTCCACGAATCGTTCACGCCCGAGCGCATGCTGGGCTTCCTCGTCATCTGGACGGCGCTGGGCCTGTATGCGGCCGAGGGGCTGTGGAACAGCCGCCGCGCGCGCGCCACCGCCTAGTCTTGCCTTCGCTTCCGTTTCCGCAGCGCGCAGCGCTGGCCGGAAGCGGGCGTTTACCGTATCCTGTCCGTCTTTGTATATCACCCGAGATTTCTAATGGCAAATTACGTCTACACCATGAATCGCGTGGGCAAAATCGTCCCGCCCAAGCGCCAGATTCTGAAAGATATTTCCCTCTCCTTCTTCCCGGGCGCCAAGATCGGCGTGCTGGGCCTGAACGGCTCCGGCAAATCGACCCTGCTGAAAATCATGGCAGGCATCGACACCGACATCCAGGGCGAAGCCGTGCCGATGCCGGGCCTGAACATCGGCTACCTGCCGCAGGAACCGCAGCTGGACCCGGAAAAGACCGTGCGCCAGGAAGTGGAATCGGGCCTGGGCGAAGTGTTTGAAGCGCAAGCCAAGCTGGAAGCCGTGTACGCCGCATATGCCGAGGAAGACGCCGATTTCGACGCCCTGGCCACGGAACAGGCACGCCTGGAAGCGATCATCTCGACCTCCGACGGCGGCAATCTGAATTTGCAGCTGGAAATGGCCGCCGACGCGCTGCGCCTGCCGCCATGGGACGCCAAGGTCGGCGTGCTGTCCGGCGGTGAAAAGCGCCGCGTGGCGCTGTGCAAGCTGCTGCTGTCGAAACCGGACATGCTGCTGCTCGACGAACCGACCAACCATCTGGATGCGGAATCGGTCGACTGGCTGGAACAATTCCTGCTGCGCTTCCCCGGCACCGTGGTGGCCATCACCCATGACCGTTACTTCCTCGACAACGCAGCCGAGTGGATCCTGGAACTGGACCGCGGCAGCGGCATTCCATGGAAAGGCAATTACTCGACCTGGCTGGAGCAGAAGCAAGCCCGCCTGAAGCAGGAGGAAGCAACGGAATCGGCGCGTCAGAAGGCGCTGCAGAAGGAATTGGAATGGTCGCGCCAGAACCCGAAAGCGCGCCAGGCCAAGTCGAAAGCCCGCCTGGCCCGCTTCAACGAGCTGTCCGAGCACGAATACCAGAAACGCAATGAAACGCAGGAAATCTTCATTCCCGTGGCCGAACGCCTGGGCAATGAGGTCATCGAGTTCAAGAACGTGTCGAAAGCGTTCGGCGACCGCCTGCTGATCGACGACCTGAGCTTCACGATCCCGGCCGGCGCCATCGTCGGCATCATCGGCCCCAACGGCGCCGGCAAGTCGACCCTGTTCAAGATGATCACGGGCCAGGAACAACCGGACAGCGGAGAAGTGGCCATCGGCCAGACGGCGCGCGTCTCCATCGTCGACCAGAACCGCGGCGACTCGCTGTCGGACAGCAAGACCGTCTTCCAGGATGTGTGCGGCGGTGCCGACATGCTGACCGTGGGCCGCTTCGAAATGCCATCGCGCGCCTATCTGGGCCGTTTCAACTTCAAGGGCGGCGACCAGCAAAAAATCGTCGGCAACCTGTCCGGTGGTGAACGTGGCCGTTTGCACCTGGCAAAAACCTTGCTGGCAGGCGGCAACGTCCTGCTGCTCGATGAGCCGTCGAACGATCTGGACGTGGAAACCTTGCGCGCGCTGGAAGACGCCCTGCTGGAATTTGCCGGCAGCGTGATGGTCATTTCCCATGATCGCTGGTTCCTCGACCGTATCGCCACGCACATCCTGGCCTTCGAAGGCAACTCGCAGGTCACCTTCTTTGACGGCAACTATCAGGAATACGAAGCGGACAAGAAGAAACGCCTGGGTGAAGAAGGCGCGAAGCCGAAACGTATTCGCTACAAGCCGCTCACGACGTAAGTTTCACGTCGGATAATGCAAAAAGGCAGTTACCTCGCGGTAACTGCCTTTTTTTCAGCCTACTTCTAAACCATTAGAAGTTGTAGCGTGCGCCTAAAGCGAGGCCCGTAGCCTTGCGGCCCTGGTCGGCGCTCTTGCCGAAGTGTTCCACTTCCGCCGTCAGCGAGACTTTCTCGTTGATCGCGTACTGGGCGCCGACGGAAGCATACACGCCCGTCTTGTCGTTGCCGCTGATGCCGGTCGACAGGCCCGTGCCGCTCAAGCTGTTCTTGACCTTGGCCACACCGAGCTTGCCGAATACGCCGACCTTGTCGCTCACGGGCATGGTGGCCTTGCCGGCCAGATAGTAGCCGTGCGAATCGCTTTTCACGGAACCTTTGCCGGCGCCAGTGACATAGCTGTAATCCTTGCTGCCGAAATCGGCGTAGCCGCCCTCGACCGCCCAGGTTTTATCAAAATCATAACCAGCGAAGATCTTGGCGCCGGCCTTGTAGCCGCTGTGATTATCGGCGCTAGTGGCGCCAGGAATATCGAAGTTATAACGGTTGCCCGTGACGCCGGCACCCACATAGGCGCCTTCGGCGTGTGCGGCGCTCATGCCGGTGAATGCGGTAACGGAAGCGATCATTGCAAACAGGATTTTCTTCTTCATCATGTTCTCTCTCTCAATTAGTTGACTTGCCTGGATTCGCAGTTCAGCGAAGTGCGATGAGGACACAATAACAGCCGAAAAAAGCTACGTCTTTCTCCATTCCGTAAGAACTGTGACAAGATGTAAGCTGACATTGCAAACTGACAATAACAGTAAAATGCGTACTGTTAAGCGAACTTAAGATAGACTTAAGGACATTGGCGATTTCAGCCAAGAGGAGAAGTGCATGCATAAACGCCAGTTTCTCGCCGCCGCCATGACCGGCGCGGCCCTGCCCGCCATAGGCAGGGCGGCGCCCGCCGGCCTGCGCGGTCCGGCCCTGCTGACCATCACGGGCAGCATAGCCAAGCCGAACCGGGGCCCGTTCGACGCCGTGCGCGACCAGATGATGCACAAGCAAAAGATCAGTTTTGAGCGGGCGCGGGCATTCGACTTTGCGGCGCTGGCGAACTTGCCGGCGCGCACCATCCACCCCACCCTGGAATACGATGGCAAGGCGCATGCCCTGCGCGGGCCGCTGCTGGTCGATGTATTGAAGGCGGCGGGCGCGCCCGAGGAAGATGCCGTGCGGCTACTGCTGCGCGCCGTGGATGGCTATGCGGCGGCGCTGAGCATGGCGCAGGCGCGCGCGCAGCGTTTTATTGTCGCCACCCACCTGGACGGGCAAGCGATGGCGCTAGGCGGCCTGGGGCCCCTGTGGGCAATCCACGATGCGGACCGCATCGCGGCCGTGGCGGCCCTGCCCCTGGCCGAACGTTTCGCCAGCTGCCCGTGGGCGCTGTATCACATCGGCGTGGAGACGGGTTGACGCTACTTAAAACGCCAAACAAAACCGTAGCGAGCGGAAGGGAGAGGTGGCTAAGAAGCGCAACCGTACTTCAGTACGGGGGCGCCGAGCCGGTAAGCATCGCAGGCCGCCTATACCGACGCGCAGTAGGTTTTGATAGGCGTTTAGGCGTAGGCTTCGGCCATCGACATGACGCGGGGCGCGATGGTGATGCCATGCTCCTCGAACAGGGCCGTGATGGCTGCCAGGTTGTGCGCGCACTCCTCGGTTTTCCAGCCCTTGAAGATATCCGTGCCATCCTTCTGAAAATGCAAGTCCAGCACTTTGCCCGCATCCTTGTGCAGGTAGGGCGAACTATAGGTATTCTCGAAGCCGAGCGCCTTCAATTGCCCCAGCAAAGCCAGCGGTGGATGGTCGGGATCGGTGGCGAGGAAAACGCCGAAGGTCTTGCCCGGTGGTTTGGCGGCGATGTCGACCTCATAGATGCCGGGGGCCTTGCTGACAGACGTACTCTTTAAAAATAACATGCAACACTCCCTGCGCGTAATGTCCCGCGCCTGAAACGGACGGCAAGACAGGGGCGATGCGCAATGATTCCCCTCGTCAAATCTTATTGCTAATTTGCATCTTTGTCGACAAATCGACACTTTTATTTGGTAAGTCGTGGTTATCTTGTCGCGTACACCAGCGTAAATTATCAATAAAGCCAGTTATCATTGCACCAATAACCGCCCTGCTGCATACTTTTGGCTTGCGTCACGATAGCCTTCCCACCGGCCACTCCTCGCCTCCATCGTCTTCTGTCGATCAAGTACCGCCTGCTCATCCTCCTGCCCTGATCCTGGGGGCCGGCTTCATGGCCACCAGCCTGGCCAAAGCGGTGGAAGTGGCGGAAAGCCTGCGCGCCGCCGTCGAGGAGCACGATTTCGTCCTGCCCGCGCCGCAGCTCCCCGTGACGGTCAGCCTGGGCGTGGCAGAGTACCGGCCAGAGGAAAGCGAATCGGCCTTCTTTTCGCGCCGACAGCGCGCTGTACCAGGCAAAACAGCAGGGACGCAACGGCGTGCACGCCGCCTGAGTCATCCGCCGCGCTTGCGCCTGGCCAGATCTTGCGTGGGCGCCACCAGCGCGCGGTACAACTCGCCCGTGGCGGCATCCCAGCTTTGCACGGCCAGCTGCTGGCGTTGCACGGTGGCCGAATCGCCCCGCGCGATGGGGCCGGACAGCGCAGGCGCGGCGCCCAGGCGGAATACATTGGCCACCGCTTCCGTCACCAGAGGCTGCGCCAGTTCGCGCGCCACCAGCTCGGGAATGCCGGCCGCCTGATAGGCGCGCAAGGCGGCATCGAGCACGGTCACCAGGTAATTGCTGGCGAAGACGGCAGCGGCGTGATACAGGGTCTTGCCGGCCGGATCGATGGGCACGGGGCGAGCGCCGATGGCATTCAAGGCCGGCGTGAGGAAAGCCAGCGCCAGCGCATCGCCTTCGACGCCGCAAAACGTGCCGTCAAAGGTGGCGGCCACCTGCTGCGGGTCGGCAAAGCTGCGGATCGGGTGCGCGCTGGCGACAAAAGCGCCGGCCTGCGTGGCCGCCAGCAGCACGTTCGAGGCCAGCGCGCCGCTGCAGTGGAACACGATGGCGCCCGCCTGGCGTCCCTCGGCCACCAGCGCCGAGCAGGCCGGGCCGATCTGGTCGTCGGAGACGGCCAGCATGGTGACGTCGGCGCGCCGCAAGGCCGCATAGCTGTCGACGGGGGTGCCGGCGCCGATGAAATCGACGGCCGCCTGCGCCGACGCCATCGAACGGGTCAGCACATCCTGCACCAGGATTTTTCCGCCATGCGTGCCGTCCACGCCGGCGAACAAGCGACCCAGCACGCGGCCCACATGGCCGGCGCCGATGATATTCAGGGTGACGTTCATGGTATTTCTCTAGAAACTCGATCCCGGCTGGCGCAGGAATTCCAGCTCTTGCGGCGTGGAAGCGCGGCCCAGGATAGCGTTGCGGTGCGGGAAGCGGCCAAAACGGGCGATCACTTCCTGGTGCCGCTCGGCATAATCGAGCATGCCGTCAAAACCGGGTTGCGCCTGCGACAGCAGCTGGAACAGCTCGACGGCGCGCGCCTGCATGGCCAGGTCTTCCGCGTGTTCGAACGGCAGGTAGGCGAAGGCGCGCAACATCGGCGGCAGCTGCCGGTCCTGCCCTGCGTGCGTCAAGCCGACGGCCAGCGCCAGCGCCCAGGCGTCGCCGGCAAACGCGCGCGGCGTGCCGCGATATACATTGCGCGTGAATTGATCGAGCACGATGAGGCGCGCCAGCGCGCCGTGCGGCGTGGCGTCCCATTCGCGCAAGCCGCCCTCGATGGCGGCATCGATCAGCGCGCCGAAACGCGCGCGTATCTGCGCGTCGAAAGCGTCATCCTTGCGGAACCATTCCATGCGCGACTGGCCATAATCAGGGTTATCCGGCGGCAGAAACCAGAAATCGAGTACCTCTTGGGCCTGTGCATCCATGTCCATCCTTTTCAGTTGCGTGCGTGCGACAGCTGGAAGCCGGCGATGCCTTCGAAAGCGGCCAGTTCGGCCGACATGGCCGACAGGCTGGCGCCCGTGTTCTTGCCATGCGCGATGGCGACAAAACGCCATTCCTGCATGCCTTCGCTGCTGCCGATGGTCAGCGAGCCACCGGCGATGTCGTAGCCGCGCGTGGCCGCCATGCGGCGCAGCGCATCTTCGCGCGGGATGAAACCCTGGCGGAAGCGCATGGTGATGGCCACCGCGTGGCGTGACGGCAGCCAGTTCTCCAATTTTGACAGAAAAATCATCGCCATCGCGCACAGGAAGGCCAGGCCCATGGCCGACAGATAAAAGCCGATGCCGACCATGATGCCGATCACGGACGAGGCCCAGATCGAGGCGGCCGTCGTCAGGCCGCTGATATTGAAGCCCTCGCGCATGATGACGCCGGCGCCCAGGAAACCCACACCCGTGACGATGCCCTGAATGACGCGCGTGGGGTCGCTGCCGACGATGGCGCCATGGCCGCCGTACCAGAACTCGGGATAGCCGCCCAGCACCGTCAGCGCGGCCGACGCCATGCACACGAGGCTGTAGGTGCGCATGCCCGCCGCGCGCCCGTGATACGAACGCTCGTACCCCACCAACAAGCCCAGCAGCAGCGCGCCCAGCAGGTTCAGCAGGATCACGCCATTCGTCGCCAGCTCGGCCGGCGACCAGTAGGCGCGCAGGAAGTCGATGGTCGGCATTTAATCCTGGGGCTTTTTGGTCAGCTGCTTTTCAAACGCCACATCGAGCTTGCTGACGCGGCGCGCCTTTTGCGGTCCCAGGCCATTCACGAAGGCGACGAAGGCGTCCAGTTCCAGCGGCGGGCACAAAGGCGGCAAGCCGGGGCCTTCCGTGAGAAAGAATAGTTCATCGCCCGTGCGCGCCATCGTGTAGAGGCGGTGGCCGGTGCGTTCCTTGAGCCGCTCGATGGCGGACGTGGCACGGGTCGAGCGCATCAGATGGCTCCCGTGCGCTGTTCCAGCCACGCCAGCGCAGGCGCATCGGCCAGCGCGGCCAGGTGCGGCGCCAGGCGCGCGCGCACGGTGGCGTGATAGTCGTTCAGCCAGGCCGCCTCGTCGTCGCGCAACAGCGAGCGTTCCACGCAGCGCGTGTCGATCGGGCACAGGGTCAGGGTTTCAAAGCGCAGGAAGTCACCGAACTGCGAGGACGCGGCGGGGACGTTGAGCACCAGGTTCTCGATGCGGATGCCCCACTGGCCGGGGCGGTAGATGCCCGGTTCGATGGACGTGATCATGCCTGTCTCCATGGCTGTCTGTGGCTCCGGCATGGTCGACTGGGAAATCGATTGCGGCCCTTCGTGGACGTTGAGGAAAAAACCCACGCCGTGGCCCGTGCCATGGCCGAAGTCGATGCCCTCGGCCCACAGCGGCGCGCGGGCGATGGAGTCGAGCATGGGCGACTTCACGCCGCGCGGGAACTGCGCGCGCGACAGGGCGATCATGCTGCGCAAGACCAGGGTGAAATCGCGCTTGTGCTCGGCAGTGATCGTGCCGACGGGGACCACCCGCGTGATATCCGTGGTACCGCCAAAATACTGGCCGCCCGAGTCGATCAGCAGCAAGCCGTCGCCGGTGATCGTCGCTGCCGAATCAGCATGGGCGTGGTAATGCATGATGGCGCCATGCGCATTGAAGCCGGCGATGGTGCCGAAACTGGGGCTGACAAAACCGGCGCGGCGGGCGCGGGCGGCCGTCAGGTGTTCGTCGACGCCGATTTCCGTCAACGGTGCCCGCTGCGGGTCGGCCAGGGTGGCGTCCAGCCAGCTGAAAAACTCGCACAGGGCGGCGCCATCCTGCTCCATGGCGGCGCGCACGTGCGCCGCTTCGGCATCCGTCTTGCGCGACTTGGCCAGGGTGGTCGGGTTGATGGCTTCGATCACGCGCACGCCCTCGGACACGGCCTGGCGCGTGCCGAAGGTGATGCGGCGCGGGTCCAGCAGCAAGGTCACGCCGGCAGGCAAAGCGGCCAGCGCAGCCGCTGTGCGGTCATACGTGGCCACGTCCACGCCCTGGGCTTCCAGGGTGGCGCGCAGGGTGGCGGGCAGCTTGCCATCGGCGACAAACAGGGTGGCGCGCTCGGGGCTCACCAGCGCATGCGCGAGGAAGACGGGGTTGTAGTTGACGTCGGCGCCACGCAGGTTGAACAGCCAGGCGATATCGTCGAGGGTGGAAATCACATGGTGACTGGCGCCGTGCGCCGCCATGCTGGCGCGCAGGGCCGCCAGTTTTTCCATGCGCGACAGCGATGGATACGCGGCCGCATGCTCGACCACAGGCGCGGCGGGCATGGCCGGGCGATCCGGCCAGACGGCTTGCAGCACATCGGTGTCCGTGCGCAGGGTCACTTGCGCGCCCAGCGCCTGCTGCAGCAAGCGCGCATTGGCCAGGCCCAGCACGGCGCCATCGACGGCCACCGTCTGCCCCGGCTGCATGGTCTCGCCCAGCCAGTCGATATACAGCACGCTGGCGCCGGACGGGATTTTCTTCAGGACGATGCCGCTGCCGGCCAGTTCGTCTTCCGCCTGTTCCCAGTAGCGGCCATCGGTCCACACGCCGGCAAAATCCTGCGTCACGACCAGGGTGCCGACCGACCCCGTAAAGCCCGACAGCCACTCGCGGCCCTGCCAGCGGGCCGGCAGGTACTCGGACAAATGCGGGTCGGCCGAGGGCACGATGCAGGCATCGATGTGCTGCGCGCGCATGGCGCTGCGCAGTTGCGCCAAACGGGAGGCGGGAGTGGCTTGATCAGGTGTCTGCATGGGGACGAAAAGAGCGGTGCTGGGAAGCGCCTATGATACCCCGATTAGCCCCGGTAAGGCACTGCGCACCCGCAACGCCTTTTCAGCCGGTTTCAGGTTGCGTTCGAGTTTTTTCCTGATGCCCGCGTGGCGCACCTGCTCCAGCGCTGTGCGCAGGGCTTGCACACTGGCCTGCGTGGGGATGGTTTCCACACCATGGCCCAGGGCCATGGCCAGCGACTGCGACGGCGCGCTTTTGGCCGTGCCGGGCGCCACGCACACCTGCGGCAGCAAGGTGGCGATGACGCGCGCGAACCATGCGTCATCGCGGTAGGCAGCCACCCGCGCGGCGCGCGCCAGCACGCAGGAATCGGCCGTGGCAAAGGCCGCATCGGCCACATACGGCAGCTGGCCGGCATGAATGGCCGCGATGTGCGCAGCCGCTTCTTCCAGGATGGCGCGCGAAAAATCCGCATACGCCGCGTCGCCGGCCAGCACCTGCGCGGGATCCGTGGCGCCGATGTCGTCGCGGCTCCAGTGAACGCTGTGCGGCGAGCTGGCAAGCGCCAGCAAGGAGGCGTCGCGCAACTGCGGCAGCACGGCCAGTTCGCTCAGGGTAATCGGCATGGGCAGCAGGGCATGGCGTGCCTGCATCGCCGCATCCAGCCGCACCAGCGCCTTTGCGCCGGCCAGGCGCGCCTGCAGGAACGATTGATAGTGCTGTTCCGTCAGGTGCCGCACGTCGTCGAGCGAGACCTCATTCGCCATCATCGGCCTCGTAGCGGCGCAAGCCTTCCAGGTCCAGCACGCGGATGCCGCCGTAATCGAGGCGCAGCAAGCCTTTCTTTTCCAGCACCTGCAAGGCCTGGTTGGCGCGCTGGCGCGAAGAGCCGGACAGCAGGCCGATTTCTTCCTGCGACAGCTGCACCAGCGTTTCCACGCCTGGGTACAGGTGCGAGTTGAACATCGAGGCCAGGCAGCGCGCCACGCGCGTGTTCAGATCCAGCAAGCGCTCGTTTTCCACCATGCCGATGAACTGGCCCAGGCGCTCGTTCAGCTGCATCAGCAAAAAGCGCGTGAATGGCAAGCTCGTTTCCAGCAGCCAGTGGAAAGTGGCGCCGGGCAGGCGCGCCACGCGCGTGTCGCGCAGGGCCATGGTGTCGTATTTGCGGATCTCGTTCTTCAGCAATGAACCTTCGCCGAACCAGCTGCCGGGCGGCACGCCGATGAAGGTCATGGCCTTGCCGGAGGCGGAAAAATTATTCATCTTGACCATGCCGCTGATGACGCCGATCCAGTTGTCCACCGGCTCGCCCTTGCGGCACACAAAACCGCCTTTCGGCACGAAAGTTTCAAACACATCCGTTTCGACCCGGGCCAGTTGAACGGGGTCGAGCAGCTGCGCCCAGTGGGCCGCGCGCACGGCATCCTTGAGGCTGATATCAGGGTAGGTCATTGTGCGATGCACCATCGAAAAGTGGGTAAATGTCCCCGAAAAGACAACTTGGCAAACTAACGCAAGCTACTATCATTGCACAAACGCCTGATACATAAAAAACACAGAGCGCCATCCAACGAGGTGGGGCTTGAGACAAGCAACAGGGAGACACTGGTGCAAACGAATACCACAGCAACAATGCCGACTTTTCCGCGGCGCTTATTGCAACACGGGACAGTACGATCCGACAAGCCCGCCTTTCGCGAAAAACATCTGGGCATCTGGCAAACCTGGACCTGGCTGGAGGTCAACGAGGAAGTACGCGCGCTGGCCTGCGGCCTGGCCGCCATCGGCTTCCAGCGCGGCATGAACCTGGCCATCATCGGCGACAACCGTCCGCGCCTGTACTGGGCCATGCTGGCAGCGCAAAGCCTGGGCGGCGTGCCCGTGCCACTGTACCAGGACGCGCCGGCCGCCGACATGGCCTATGTGCTGCAGGATGCGGAAATCCGCTACGCCATCGTCGAAGACCAGGAACAGGTCGACAAGCTGCTCGAACTGAAAGCGCTGTACCCGCACATCGCCCACATCGCCTATGACGATGAACGGGGCATGCGCCACTACCGCCAGCCGGAGCTGACGTCTTTTGCCGCCCTGCAGGTGCTGGGCCGGGCCTATGACCGCGAGCATCCGGGCTTCTTCGACGCCGCCGTGGCAGCGGGCCAAGGTAGCGACTCCGCCGTCATCCTGTACACCTCGGGCACCACGGGAAAACCGAAGGGCGTATGCCAGAGCCACACGGCGCTGCTGGCAGCAGGCGAAGGCGGCGTCGCCTTCGACAAGCTCACCGACGAGGAAGACATCCTGTCCTACCTGCCCATGGCGTGGGTGGGCGACTGCCTGTTCTCGCTGGCGCAAGCCATGGTCGCCGGCTTTACCGTCAACTGCCCCGAATCGGGCGACACGGTGATGATCGACCTGCGCGAAATCGGCCCCACGTGCTACTTTGCGCCGCCGCGCGTGTTCGAGAACATGCTCACCAGCGTGATGATACGCATGGAAGACGCCAGCAGCATCAAGCGCCACATGTTCAGCCATTTCATGGACGTGGCCAAGCGCTGCGGCGCACAGATTTTGGATGGCAAGCCGGTGCCGCTAGCGGATCGCCTCAGCTACAAGCTGGGCGAACTGCTCGTCTACGGCCCCCTGAAAAACGTGCTGGGACTGTCGCGCGTGCGCGTCGCCTATACGGCCGGTGCCGCCATCGGCCCCGACCTGTTCCGCTTCTACCGTTCCATCGGCGTCAATCTCAAACAATTGTACGGTTCCACCGAAACCTGCGCCTATGTGTGTCTGCAGCCGGATGGCAATATCAAGTTCGACAGCGTGGGCCTGCCAGCGCCAGGCGTGGAAGTCAAACTGGCGGCCAATGGCGAAGTGCTGGTGAAGTCGCCGGCCACCATGAGCGGCTACTTCAAGCGTCCCGATGCCACTGCCGAAGTGATCGATGCCGACGGCTACTTCCATACGGGCGACGCTGGCGTGTTCGATGGCGAAGGGCACCTGAAAATCATCGACCGCGCGGCCGACGTCGGCAAGCTGACGTGCGGCGCCATCTTCGCGCCCAACTACATCGAAAACAAGCTCAAGTTTTTCCCCTTCATCAAGGAAGTGGTGGCCTTCGGCCATGCGCGCGACCAGGTGTGCGCCTTCATCAACATCGACATCGAAGCGGTGGGCAACTGGTCCGAGCGGCGCGGCATCGCGTATGCCGGCTACACCGACCTGGCGGCACGCACCGAGACCTACGGCTTGATCCGCGACTGTATCGAGCAAGTCAACGCGGAACTGGCGGCCGACCCCTTGATGGATCGCACGCAGGTGCACCGCTTCCTGGTGCTGCACAAGGAACTCGACCCGGACGACGACGAGCTGACGCGCACGCGCAAGGTGCGCCGCAAATTCATCGCCGAAAAGTACGCGGTGCTCATTTCCGCCCTGTATGAAGGCAAGGCAACGCAATTCATCGAGACCCAGGTGAAATTCGAGGATGGCCGCACCGGCTCGACCAGCGCCGACCTGCAGATCTGGGACAGCAAAACGTATCGGCCCCAGGGCCTGGCCGCATGATGGAGCACAGCACGATGCAAATGAACGAACCCGACGCCCATTTCGGCACGGCCCGCAAGACGGGGCCCGTGATCCTCGACCTGAAGAATATCTCGCTGTCGTTTGGCGGCGTGAAAGCGCTGACCGACATCTCGTTTGACGTGAAACAGCATGAAATCCGCGCCATCATCGGCCCGAACGGCGCGGGCAAAAGCTCGATGCTGAACGTGATCAACGGCGTGTACCGCCCGCAGCAGGGCGAGATCATTTACCGGGGCGAGCACCGGCGCGGCATGGATTGCTACCAGGCCGCCAAGTCCGGCATCGCGCGCACCTTCCAGAACATCGCCCTGTTCAAGGGCATGACGGTGCTCGACAACATCATGACGGGGCGCAACCTGAAGATGAAGTCGAATTTCCTGCTGCAAGCCCTGTACTGGGGTCCGGCGCGGCGCGAGGAAATCGAGCACCGCAAAAAGGCCGAGGAGATCATCGACTTCCTGGAAATCCAGGCCATCCGCAAGACGCCCGTGGGGCGCCTGCCCTACGGCTTGCAAAAGCGCGTGGAGCTGGGCCGTGCACTGGTGGCCGAACCGGAAATTTTGCTGCTGGATGAACCGATGGCCGGCATGAACGTGGAAGAAAAGCAGGACATGTGCCGCTTCATCCTCGACGTCAACGACCAGCTGGGCACGACGATTGTGCTGATCGAGCACGACATGGGCGTGGTGATGGATATCTCCGACCGCGTGGTGGTGCTCGACTACGGCAAGAAGATCGGCGACGGCACGCCCGACGAGGTGCGCAGCAATCAGGATGTCATCAACGCCTATCTTGGCGTGGCGCACTAGACGAGGAATAGCAATGAATATCAATTTTTTCTTTGAAGTGCTGATCGGCGGCCTGCTGTCGGGCGTCATGTACGCGCTGGTGGCGATCGGTTTTGTCCTGATCTACAAGGCCTCGGGCGTGTTCAATTTTGCGCAGGGTGCGATGGTGTTTTTCGCCGCGCTCACCTGCGTCGGCATCATGGACAAGTTCGGCCTGTCTCTGTGGCTGGCCATCCCGCTGACGATGCTCACCATGATAGCTCTGGGCATGGCGATTGAACGGGTGGTCTTGCGCCCGCTCGTCAACCAGCCGGAAATCACGCTGTTCATGGCCACCATCGGCCTGACCTTTTTCATCGAAGGCCTGGCGCAGCTGATGTGGGGCTCGCAAGTGCACAAACTGGATCTGCCCATCGAAGACGTACCAATGCCATTCCTGATGGAGCATTTCAATATCATCATCTCGCAGTTCGACGTGGTGGCGGCCGGCATCTGCGCGCTGCTGGTGATTTGCCTGGCCCTGCTGTTCTCGAAAACCAAGGTGGGCCGCGCCCTGCGCGCCGTCGCCGACGACCACCAGGCGGCGCTGGCGGTCGGCATCCCGCTGCAGCGCATCTGGGCCGTGGTATGGGGAGTGGCGGGCCTGGTGGCGATGGTGGCAGGCTTGCTGTGGGGCGCGCGCAACGGGGTGCAGTTCGCCCTCACCTTCATCGCCCTGAAAGCGCTGCCCGTACTGATCCTCGGCGGCTTTACGTCGGTGCCGGGCGCTATCGTCGGAGGCCTGATCATCGGCGCGTCGGAAAAGCTGGCCGAAGTCTACCTCGGTCCCATGGTGGGCGGCGGCATCGAAGGCTGGTTCCCGTATGTGCTGGCCCTGCTGTTCCTGCTGGTGCGCCCAGAAGGCCTGTTCGGCGAGAAAATCATACGGCGTATTTGATCCATTACAGGTCGGATTAGCATCGTAGGTCGGGTTAAGCCGCAGGCCGTAACCCGACAACAGCCAACACAGTCATCAAAGGATATACCCATGATTTACCGTGAAGCAGGACAATTCAAGACCAGCTACCAGGCTGACAACCAGATTTTCCCGATCAGGCAAGACCGCCTGGCGCTGACGGCCACGCTCCTCGTCGCCGTCTTCCTCCTGCCGTATTTCGCCTCGCCCTACATGCTGTCGGCGATCCTGATCCCCTTCCTGATCTTCGCGCTGGCGGCACTGGGCCTGAACATCCTGACCGGCTACGCAGGCCAGCTGTCGCTGGGCACGGCCGCCTTCATGGCCGTGGGGGCATTTGCCTCGTATAACTTCATGGCCCGCCTGCCTGGCCTGCCGCTGCTGGTGTCGTTCATCCTGGGCGGCCTGTGTGCGGCCATGGTGGGCATCGCCTTCGGCCTGCCCTCCTTGCGTATCCGCGGCTTTTATCTGGCCGCCTCCACCCTGGCGACGCAGTTTTTTGTCGTCTGGTGCCTGACCAAGATCCCCTACCTGACCAACTACAGCTCCTCGGGCGTGATCACGGTACAGAAAATGACCATCCTCGGCTACCAGTTCGACACGCCGCAAAGCAAATACCTGCTGGTGCTGGCGATTGTCGCCGGCATGGCGCTGCTGGCCAAGAACATGATCCGCTCGAACGTGGGCCGCTCGTGGATGGCCGTGCGCGACATGGACATGGCGGCCGAAGTAATCGGTTTCAGGTTGATGCGCACCAAGCTGCTGGCGTTTGCCGTCAGCTCGTTCTACTGCGGCGTGGCCGGCGCCCTGTATGCGTATGCCTACCTGGGCACGGTGGAGCCGGAAGCGTACAACCTGGACCTGTCCTTCCGCATCCTGTTCATGATCATCATCGGCGGCGTCGGCTCGATCCTGGGTTCCTTCCTCGGCGCGGCCTTCATCGTGCTGCTGCCCGTCTTCCTGAACACCCTCGCGCACGGCCTGGCATTGCCGACCAGCGTGGCCTCGAACCTGGAACTGATGGTGTTCGGCGCGTTGATCATCTTCTTCCTGATCGTCGAGCCACACGGCCTGGCCAGGCTGTGGCAAATCGCGAAGGAGAAACTGCGCCTGTGGCCTTTCCCGCACTAGGAATTTGTACCTTGCAGTCTGATGTCGGTTGACTTGAAATCAAATAAAACAAGAGGAGACACACAATGAAACACATCAAATCGCTCATGCTGGCCGCCGCCATCGCCAGTGCCGCACTCACCATGGCCGGCAGCGCGCAGGCCCAGGACAAGGAACAGTACATCGCCCTGCCTTCCTACCGCGTGGGTCCCTACGCGGCCGGCGGCTCCGGTTTCTACGGCGGCATCATCGACTACTTTAACCTGGTCAACCAGGCCGGCGGCGTCAATGGCGTCAAGATCAGCTGGGAAGAATGTGAAACCGAATACAACCCGTCGCGCGGCGTGGAATGCTATGAACGCCTGAAAACCAAGCAGGGCGGCGCCACTCTGGTCGAAACCCTGTCCACGGGCGTCGCCTACGGCATCCTCGACCGCGTGGCGCAAGACAAGATCCCCATGACGATGATCGGCTACGGCCGCTCGGATGCCGCCAATGGCAAGGTCTTCCCGTACGTGTATCCGCTCATCTCCAGCTACTGGAGCCAGGCCGCCGGCATGATCAAATACCTGGGCGACAAGAATGGCGGCATGGACAAGCTGAAAGGGAAAAAAATCGTCCACCTGTACCACGATTCGGCCTTCGGCAAGGAGCCGCTGCCCGTGCTCGAAGCGCTGTCGAAACAGTACGGCTTTGAACTGGTGAAAATTCCCGTCGCGCCGCCTGGCAGCGAACAGCAGTCGCAATGGCTGCAAATCCGCCAGGCCAAACCGGACCACGTGATCCTGTGGGGCTGGGGCGTGATGAATTCCGTCGCCATCAAGACGGCGCAGCGCAACGGCTTCCCGCGCGACAAAATGCTGGGCGTCTGGTGGGCCGGCTCCGAGGAAGACACGATTCCATCGGGTGACGCGGCCAAGGGCTACACGGCGATGACGTTCAATACGCCAGGCAACTACCCCGTGCTCGACGACATCCGCAAGAAACTCTACGCATCCGGCAAGGGCAACCTGTCCGACCAGTCGCGCATCGGCTCCGTCTACCACATGCGCGGCGTGACGGCCGGCATCCTGTGGGTGGAAGCGATCCGCGTAGCGCAGGAAAAATTCGGCAAGGGCAAACCGATCACGGGCGAGCAGATGCGCTGGGGCCTGGAAAACCTGAACGTCGACGATGCGCGCCAGAAGGCCGTCGGTGCGCTGGGCATGTTCCCGACCGTGAAAACCAGCTGCGACGACCACGAAGGCTCGGGCGCCGTGAAAGTGCAGCAGTGGGATGGCAAGAAGTGGACCGCCATCACGCCAAAATGGATCGTCGGCGACAAGGCCCTGGTGCGCAAGCTGGTCGAGGAATCGTCTGGCAAGTACGCCGAAGAGAAAAAGATCACGCCGGCGTGCATGAAGTAAGCGGCTTTCGGGGTGGTGTCGGATTACGGCCTGCGGCCTAATCCGACCTACGCCGCATCCACGTAGGTCGGATTGGCGTAGCGTAATCCGACAAGCACCAACATCACATGAAAACGAAGCAGCCATGACCCACACTGCCACGCAATCCCCGATCAAGACGGACGCGCCACCGCCCTACCTGTCGGTGAACAATATCGAAGTCATCTACGACCACGTCATCCTGGTCCTGAAGGGCGTGTCGCTGCAAGTGCCGCAAGGCAAGATCGTGGCGCTCCTGGGCGCCAACGGCGCCGGCAAGTCGACCACCCTGAAAACCATCTCGACCCTGCTGCGCGGCGAGCGCGGCGACGTCACCAAAGGAGAAGTCCAGTTCAAGGGCGAGCGCGTGGATCAATTGACGCCGAATGAACTGGTCAAGCGGGGCCTGTCGCAAGTGATGGAAGGACGCCACTGTTTCGGCCACCTCACCATCGAGGAAAACCTCCTGACGGGGGCCTACACGCGCAGCCTGTCGCGCGGCGAGTTGAAAGACGCGCTGGAGAAGGTGTACCACTATTTCCCGCGCCTGAAAACACGGCGCAGCAGCCAGGCCGGCTATACCTCGGGCGGCGAGCAGCAGATGTGCGCCATCGGCCGCGCGCTGATGGCCAAGCCGTCGATGATTCTGCTCGACGAACCTTCGATGGGCATCGCGCCGCAGATCGTCGAAGAGATCTTTGGCATCGTCAAGGATTTGAACCACAAGGAAAACGTGTCTTTCCTGCTGGCTGAACAGAACACCAACGTGGCACTGCGCTACGCCGACTTCGGCTACATCCTGGAAAACGGCCGCGTCGTGATGGAAGGGCAAGCCCAGGAGCTGGCCAGCAACGAAGACGTCAAGGAATTTTATCTGGGCGTGTCCAGCGCCGGGCGCAAGAGCTTCCGCGACATGAAATTCTACCGCCGCCGCAAGCGCTGGCTGGCCTGACATCGGAGCTGCCGTCATGGACCTGGAACGGGCAAAAGCAGTATGCCGCGGCTTTCCCGGCGCGACCGAAGACGTCAAATGGAGCAACGTACTGGCGTTTTGCGTCGGTGGCAAGCTGTTCGCCCTGTGCGGCGCGGAAGCGCACAGCACGCGCGGCATGAGCTTCAAGGTCGATGCGGAACGCTTCCTGGAATTGACGGACCGCTCCGGCTTTCGCCCGGCACCCTACCTGGCGCGGGCCAGGTGGGTGCTGGTCGCCAGCCCCGATGCACTCGACGACGGGGAAATGGCGGCCCTGCTGCACCGCTCATACAGCCTGATTTTTGCAGGGCTGACGAAAAAAATGCAACGTGACATTGGAGAATCAGCAACATGACCGATACGCTCGACAGTCTGGAAGCACGCGCCCCCGAAGCGCGCGAACGCGAATTGATGGCCGGCCTGCCGCAGCTGATCGCGCGCGCGCAAAAGGCGCCGGGCTGGGCCCGCATCCTCGATGGCGTCAACGCGGCCGACATCACCAGCCGCGCCGCGCTGGCGCAGCTGCCCGTGACGCGCAAGTCCGACCTCAAGCAATTGCAGCACGACGCGCTACCGTTCGGCGGCTTGAACACGACGCAAAAAAACGCCCTGTCGCGCGTATTCGTCTCTCCCGGCCCCATCTTCGATCCCGAAGGCCGCGGCCCGGACTGGTGGCGCTTCGCGCGGCCCATGTATGCGGCCGGCGTGCGCGCCGGCGGCTTGCTGCAAAACTGCTTTTCATATCACTTCACGCCGGCCGCCTTCATGGTCGAAGGGGGCGCCGCGCGCATCGGCTGCACCGTCATCCCGGCCGGCATCGGCCAGACGGAAATGCAGGTGCAGGCGATGGCCGACCTCAAGCCCGACACGTATATCGGCACGCCGTCGTTCCTGAAACTGATTATCGAGAAGGCGCGCGAAATGGGCGCCGACATCAGCAGCGTCACCAAGGCCTTGATGGGCGCGGAAGCCTTGCCCGAATCCTTGCGCAACTGGTTTGCCGAGAATGGCGTGCCGCACGTGTTCCAGACCTATGCCTCGGCCGATATCGGCAGCATCGCCTATGAAACGGCCAGCAATGGCAAGCGCAATCCGGGCATGGTCGTTGACGAAAACGTGCTGCTGGAAATCGTCCATCCCGGCAGCGGCATTCCCGTTGCGCCGGGCGAAGTGGGCGAAGTCGTCGTCACCGTCTTCAATGACGACTATCCGCTGATCCGCTTTGCCACGGGCGATCTGTCGGCCGTACTGGTCGATACGCCGGATTCCCCGTGCGGGCGCACGAATACGCGCATCCAAGGCTGGATGGGACGCGCGGATCAAACCACCAAGGTGCGCGCCATGTTCGTGCATCCGTCGCAGGTGCACGAGATCGCGCGCCGCCACCCGCAAATTAAAAAGGCGCGGCTGGTGGTATCGGGACGCATGGCCAACGACGAGATGACTTTGCATTGCGAAGTCGACGATCCGCTTGACGCCAGCAGCATGGAAGCCATCATCGGCTCGATCCGCGAACTGACCAAGCTGCGCGGTGACGTGCTGCTGGTGGCCGTGGGCAGCCTGGCGCAGGATGGGAAAGTAATCGACGATATGCGCGATTACAAATAAGGCCGATTTGCGGGATAATACCGGCATTGACCATCAGCCCTACTCATCGCCATGCAAGAGTCCATGCAAGAATTTCATCACAACCGTGCCCGTGACCTGATCAAGAACGCGGAACTGCTGTTCGACCAAGATACCGTGCAGGCGTCGATCACGCGCATGGCCGATGTGCTCAACACGCGCTTTAACGCCGAGGATTCCAAGGAATTCCCGCTGGTGCTGGGCGTGATGGGCGGCGCCGTCGTGTTTACGGGCAGCCTGCTGCCGCAACTGAGCTTTCCGCTCGAATTCGACTACATCCATGTGAGCCGCTACGGCGACGACGACAAGGGTGGCGAAGTGGTGTGGAAAGTCATCCCCCGCTCGAACGTAGCGGGCCGCACCGTCATCGTGCTCGACGATATTCTCGACGAAGGCGAAACCCTGGCGCACGTCAAGCAGCGCTTGCTGGACATGGGCGCCTCGGAAGTGATCCTGGCCGTGTTTGCCGACAAGGCCATCGGCAAGAAGAAGCCTGTACAAGCCGACATCGTCGGCCTGGTGATCCCGAACCGCTTCGTCGTCGGCTTCGGCATGGATGCGTATGGCTATTGGCGCAACCTGCCGGGCCTGTGGGCCATCAAGCCCGAGGATTTGAAGCAGGAATAAGCCATCTTGCAAGATGGCTTATTCCGGGGTCAGACCCGCCGGGTCTGACCCCAGCCTTCACGTTTTACAGCTTCAACCGCGCGCGCGCCGCATCGTATTCGGCCTTCAGGCGCGCCACCATCTCTTCCACGCTCGGCACGTCATCCATCAAGCCCACGCCCTGGCCCGCGCCCCAGATGTCGCGCCATGCCTTGGCGCTGCCGGAGCCGAAATTCATCGCGCTCTTGTCTGCTTCGGGCAAGGCTTCCGGATCGAGTCCGGCCGCGACGATCGATTTTTTCAGGTAATTCCCGTGCACGCCCGTAAACAGGTTCGTGTAGACGATGTCCGATGCTGCGGATTCGACGATGGCGTCGCGGTAGCCATCGCTGACGTTCGATTCCTTGGTCGCCAGCCAGCGCGAGCCGATGTAGGCAAAGTCCGCGCCCATGGCTTGCGCGGCCAGCACGGCGTCGCCCGTGGCGATGGAGCCCGACAGCGCCAGCGGGCCATCGAAGAACTTGCGTACTTCGCCCACCAGCGCGAACGGCGACAGGGTGCCCGCGTGGCCGCCGGCGCCGCTGGCGACCAGAATCAAGCCATCGACACCCGCTTCCAGCGCCTTCTTCGCGTGACGGATCGAGATCACGTCGTGCAGCACGATGCCGCCATAGCTGTGGATGGCGTCGAGCATTTCCTTGGGCGGCGCGCGCAGCGAGGAAATGATGATGGGAATCTGGTGTTTCACGCACACTGCCACGTCGTGCGCCAGGCGGTCGTTCGACTGGTGCACGATCTGGTTGACGGCGATCGGCCCCACTTTTTTATCCGGATTGGCGGCCTGGAAAGCGGCCAGCTCGGCCTGCAAATCCGTGAGCCAGGTGTCGAGCAGTTCGGCGGGACGCGCGTTCAGGGCGGGGAAAGAACCGACGATGCCGGCCTTGCACTGCGCCGTGACGAGGGCCGGGCCGCTGGCGATGAACATCGGCGAGGCGATAACGGGTAAGGAGAGGTTTTGCAACGCAACAGGCAATGCCATGGCGGACTCGCTGGAAAGTTGATCGGGATGAGAAACACACTGAACGTTGATTATAGTGCAGAAAAAGTACGGTCGTGCTGAATTTATCACCGATCCGTTTCAGCCCTCGTTAAGCAAGTACTCACCCTCGACCCTTGCCGCCGCAGCTCTCACCAACTGCGACACGGCCCACTCGGCCAGCGCGGCCGCCTCCTGGCGCAGGAAGCGCCGGTTGGCCTCTTCGAAGACGGGCATGCCGCGCAACAGGGCCGGTATCTCGGCGAGGACGATGCGCTGGCGTTCCAGCAGCAGGAATTTCAGCAGCACTTTCACCGCGTTCTGCGCATTGCGCACGGGGTCGGACGACAGGTAATCGAGACGCGAATAGGCGCGCTGCAGGGCGCTGGCGGCGTCCTGGAACGGCCGCCCGTGGCCGGGAATGACGACCTGCACGTCCAGGCTGGCGATCAGGTCCAGCGTGGCGCGCGCTTCAAGAAAGCCGGAGCCGCCATCGAGTTCCGGGAAGATCACGCCAAAGCCGTTTTCCCACAGGGCGTCGGCGGAGATCAGGATGCCCTCGTCGGCACAGTAAAAAATCAGCGAGTGCGGATCGTGGCCCGGTGCGCCCAGCGCCTGCCAGGCCATGTCGGCCAAAGTCAACGTGTCGCCGGGCGAGACGGTGGCGTCAAAGCCGAAGCGCGGGCATTGCTGGCCCGTGGCCTGGAAACTCAGGGCATCCACATCCCACGCGCGCACCTTGTCCGCTTCCGACACGGGAATGGCCGTATGGCAGCCGTATTCGGCTTGCAGCAGCGCGTTGCCGCCGCAATGGTCGGAGTGCAGGTGCGTATTGAACAAGCGGTCCAGGGGACGGCCGGCCAGGCTATGGCGCAGCAGGGCCAGGGTTTGCGGCGCATGCGTGACATAGCCGCTGTCGATCAGGGCCGTGTCGTCCTTGCCCTGGAACAGGATGTTGTTCGACGACAGCCAGCCACGTTCGAACACCTGCATGGCATCGGGGAACAGCGCTGGCAATCGCGGCATGGATTTCCTCAGTAGTCGGACTCGAAATCGAGCAAAGATTCGCGTCCTGGCAATTCGGCCCACACGGCGCGCTTGAAGTCGTCGTCAGCCTTGCTCCAGGCAATGATCTCGTCGAGCGTACGCATGCAGCCTTCGCACAAGCCGCTGTTGCGGTTCATCTTGCACAGGCTGACACAGGGCGATGGCACCGGTGACGGCAGGGGGAGCGGAACGGCTGGCGGAGGTGGGGTATCGACCATCATGGAGCGGCATCGGTGACTGTACAGGCTTGCATTATGCCGCGAAACCGCGCCGGCGAGGCGATGACGTCGGCATGCAATGCTACTTTGAATATATTTTCAAGCGAAATAATGATCAAAAAGGCATACGCTGCACATTTATTTTATGCCTTGTTTTCACTCTGCGGGGATCCGTCCTACAACAGAATCAGGCCAGATCCTGCTTGACTTGAGATATTTCACAACTATACTACCATCCATACAGATGGCAAATGGATGCCACGTGGAGTTTTTGGAGAGATATGGCCAAGCAAGACACCAAGCCCAAAATTGGGGAATCCGAGAAAATCACCATCAACCTCGGTCTAATCGACCTGGGGCAGATCGATCTGCTGGTTCAGGAGGGATTTTATTCCAACCGCACGGATCTGATCCGTACGGCCATACGCAACCAGCTGGGTATCCACGCCGACGTGGTGAGACAAACCGTGGCCCGTAAAAGCCTGGTTTTGGGCATGCAGCACTATTCGCGCGCCGACCTGGAAGCGATCCAGGCAGCCGGCCAGCGCCTGCAGATACAGGTGCTGGGACTGGCCAGCATCGCCAGCGACGTCTCCGTGGAACTGGCACTGGCCACCATCGAGTCGATTTTCGTATTAGGTGCCCTGCACGCCAGCACTGTCGTCAAGACGGCGCTCGCAGGGCGAATTCACTAGCGTATTGGTTTGCGGCGATGACCCGGCCGATGCGCGGCACCGTTAAGGATGGTCATGAAACTACCTCTCAACATGTTGGCGCAGATGCGCGCAGCGACCCGCAATCTGATGGGCAGCGGCCCCGCCGCCGCCACCGAAGCGATCCAGCAGGCGCTGTCTGCCGCCGGTCTGGCGCCGAAGGCTGCGTCCACGCAAGCGCCGCCCATGCGCGATATCAATCCGCCACCAGCGCCACCATCAGCGGCCGCGCAGCCGCAAGCTGACGCCGCGCCGCCCACGCCCGCGCAGGCGGCGCAGGATTTCGCACAGGATTTCATGGCGCGCCTGGGCGTGCCGGCCGGCTTGGGCCAGCACAGCTTCGACATGCCCAGCTTCGAGCTGCCGAATTTCCACCCACCCGGCTTCAATGCGCCGGCTACCACGCCGGCGGAACTACCCGCAGGCGCGCAGTTCATCGACGGCGTGTACCGCAACCATGCGGGCACGCGCTCCTATAAACTGTATATCCCCAGCAGCTACCACGGCCAGGCCATGCCGCTGATCGTCATGCTGCACGGCTGCACGCAAAATCCCGACGATTTCGCCGCCGGCACGCAGATGAACGCACTGGCCGAAGAAAAGGAATGTTTTGTCGTCTACCCGGCACAAACGCAGGGCGCCAACAGTTCACGCTGCTGGAACTGGTTCAATGCCATCGACCAGCAGCGCGATCAGGGCGAACCGTCGCTGATCGCTGGCATCGCCCGGCAAGTCATCGACGAATACCCGGTAAATGAACGCGAAGTATTCGTCGCCGGCCTGTCGGCGGGCGGCGCCATGGCCGTCATCGTCGGCACCCTGTACCCGGAATTGTTTGCCGCCGTCGGCGTGCATTCGGGCCTGCCGTTCGCTTCGGCGCAGGACTTGCCGTCGGCGCTGGCAGCCATGAAGGGCGGCGCCATGCCCAATGCCCAGCGCAAGGCGCCGGCGGACGGCGTGCCCATCATCGTTTTCCACGGCGACCGCGACACCACTGTCAACCCGCGCAATGGCGATGAACTGATCGCACAGGGCGTGCGCAGCCAGGCGGGCGGCAAGGCCGCCAGGGCCGACTCCATCGATGGCAGCGTGCCGAATGGCCACCGCTACACGCGCACCACGCACAGCCAGGCGGATGGCTCGCCGCTGGGCGAACACTGGGTCATCCACGGCGCCGGCCATGCCTGGTCCGGCGGCAGCGATAACGGCAGCTATACGGACGGCAAGGGGCCGGACGCCAGTCGAGAGATGCTGCGCTTCTTCAAGACTGTCAGCTGATGTTTTCGGTGTATGGCGCGATCTGCCGCTGCTTGTCGGCGATCTCGCACACGCCATCGGCATAGCGGTTGGAGATGGCGATGAACTGGTCCTGGATCTGCAGGAAGGCGTCGACGATCTCTGCGTCAAAGTGCGAACCGCGCCCTTCGACGATGATCTGCACGGCCTGCGCATGGTCCATGCCCTGCTTGTAGATGCGCCGGCTGATCAGGGCGTCATACACGTCGGCCAGCGCCATCAGGCGCGCCGAAATCGGGATGGCTTCGCCTGCCAGGCCTTGCGGGTAGCCGCTGCCATCCCATTTTTCATGGTGGCTGTAGGCGATCTCTTTCGCGTACTTGAGGAAATCGACTTCGATGCCCAGCTCGTGTTCGGCCGCCAGGATGGCGTCGCGCCCCAGGGTGGTGTGCGTCTTCATGATGGCCATTTCGTGCGGCTCGAAACGTCCCGGCTTGAGCAGGATATGGTCGGGAATGCCCACCTTGCCGATATCGTGCAGCGGCGCCGTCTTGAACAGCAGTTCGATATTCTTGTCCGTCAAAAAATCGCGGAAACGCGGCAGGCCGCGCACTTTCTCGGCCAGCGCTTTCAGATAATGCGAGGTGCGGCGGATATGGTTGCCCGTCTCGCTGTCGCGCGTCTCGGCCAGTGAGGCCATGGCGTGAATCGTGACGTCCTGCAGCGCCGCCACCTCCTGCACGCGGCGCTCCACTTCCGTTTCCAGGTAATGATTCTGGTCGCGCAAAAAATCCTGCATCTGCTTCATCGCCAGCTGCGTCCTGATGCGCGCCAGCACGATGGGCGCTGAAATCGGCTTGGTGATGTAATCGACGGCGCCCAGGGCCAGGCCCAGCTGCTCGTCGGCCACTTCGCTCATGGCGGTGACAAAAATCACGGGTATGCCGGCCGTGGCGGGATCGGCCTTCAGCGCGCGGCACACATCGTAGCCGCTCATGCCCGGCATCATGATGTCGAGCAGGATCAGGTCGGGCTGGTCGCTACCGGCGGCGATCTTCAGGGCACGCTCGCCATTGACGGCAATCTTGGTGCGGTAATCGTCTTCCAGCACCGCGCGCAGCAGGTCGATATTGTCTGGCGTGTCGTCGACTACCAGGATGGTTGGCTTGCTTGCCGGCGCTCTCATGCCCGTCCTTCGTTCTGCATAGTTGTCCTTGTCACAGTGTCAGCTCCAGCGCATCGGCCACCTCGCCCAGCTGCGCCAGCGCACCTTCGAAATCGTATTGTCCCAGCATGCGCTTCAACTGGCGCGCGTGTTCGGCCTGTCCTGCCGCGACCAGCACGGGACCAATGCCGTCGAGGTGCTTGACGGCCTGCGCGTCGTCCTGCTGTAGCAGCTGCGACAGCTCGCGCAAGCCCGCTTCCAGGTGCGCCCGGTCGACCGGCGCCACGTGCGCCACCGCCGCGCCGCCCGCCTCGGCCACATTGCCGCGCGACTGGCTGGCCAGCACGATCTTCGGCACCAGCTCGTCGAGCGCCAGCGTGCAGGCCGCCAATGCCTGCGGCAAGCCATCGTGCGAGCCCAGGCTGAGCAAGTGCTCGACCCGCGCGGCACTGTCGGCCAGGCCGCCGGCGCCGATATTGCCAGCCAGGCCCTTCAGGGTATGCGCTTCGCGGATCGCCGTCTCGAGCTGGTTATTCTCGATGGCGGCAACGATGCGCTGCATGGCATCGAACTGGGTTTCCACGAAACGATCCAGCAATTTTCGCATCAAAGTGGCATTGCCGCCCACGCGCCGCATGGCTTCAGCCATTTTCAGACCGGCGATCACGGGCAGCTCCGCTTCCGGCTGTGTCACAACCGCCGTCATTTCCTGCGGCGTGGCCGGCGCGATCCAGCGCGCCAGTGTGCCAAACAGCTGCGCCACATCGATCGGCTTGGCGATGAAATCGTTCATGCCGGCATCCAGGCATTTTTCCTTGTCGCCTACCATGGCATTGGCCGTCATGGCGATCACGGGCAAATTCGAATAGCGGGGATCCTGGCGCAGTTTTCGCGTCGCCTGGTAGCCATCCATCACCGGCATCTGGCAATCCATCAGTACGCCGTCATAGGCGTTTTCCTCGATCTTCGCCAGCGCGATGGCGCCATTGCTGGCAATGTCGACGCGGATGCCTGCGTCGTTGAGAATATGCTGCGCCACTTCCTGGTTCACCTCATTATCTTCCACCAGCAGCAGCCAGGCACCGCGCAGGGCGCGTTCGTCGTCGCGGTAGCTGCTCTGGCGCTGCGTTTTGCGGCTCTGCCCTGTCACGCCGCCAAACACGACCGATATCTGGTCGAGCAGGGTCGAGGCGCTGACCGGCTTGTTCAATACGCCATCGAGCGGCAATTCCCGCTGGCGCGCCGCCTCCAGCAGCGCTTCGCGATGGAAAGCCGTGACCATGATGCAGGCCGGCGTAGTATCGATGCCAGCGGCATCGGCACGGATGCCGGCCAGGGTATCGAGGCCGTTCATGCCCGGCATTTTCCAGTCCATCAGCACCAGCCCGTACGGGCGCCCCTCGGCGCGCGCCTGCGCCACGGCGCCGATGGCCAGCACGCCGCCAAACACGGCACGCGCCTCGAAGCCCAGCGCCGTCAGCATGCTGACGAAGATTTCGCGCGCACTGGGGTTGTCGTCGACCACCAGCACGCGCAGGCCCTGGAACTGCTGTTGGTGCTGTAACTGCGGCAAGCTGTCGCGCGGCACGGCGGCCAGGCCGAAGCGGGCCGTGAAGAAAAAGGTGCTGCCCACACCCGCCTCGCTGACCAGGTCGATCTCGCCTTCCATCATTTCCACCAGACGCTTGCTGATCGTCAGTCCCAGGCCCGTGCCGCCATGGTGGCGCGTGGTGGAGGTGTCGGCCTGGGTAAAGGCCTGGAACAACTTGCTGCGCTGGGGCGGCGTCAGGCCGATGCCCGTGTCGCGCACATCGACACGCAGCACCGCCGCATGTTCTTCCAGCTGCTGCAGGCGGATGCTGACGACGATCTCGCCCTTGTCCGTAAATTTGATGGCGTTGTTGGTCAGGTTGATGAGTACCTGGCCCAGGCGCAGCGGATCGCCCTGCAATGCGTTCGGCACGTCGGGGCCGATGTCGAACAGCAGTTCGAGCCCCTTGTCCTGGGCCCGCATCACGGACAGGTCGGCGATCTGCGCCAGCACGTCCTCGAGGAAAAAATCGACTTTTTCAAAGGCCATCTTGCCCGCCTCGATCTTCGAGAAATCGAGGATGTCGTCGATGATGGCCAGCAAGTTCTTCGAAGCCGATTCCACCTTTTCCAGGTAATTGCGCTGGGTCGAGGTGAGCTCCGTCTGCAGCGCCAGGTGGGTCATGCCGATGATGCCATTCATCGGCGTGCGGATCTCGTGCGACATATTCGCCAGGAAGTCCGACTTCATCTTGGTCGCATCCTCGGCCACTTCGACGGCGTGGCGCAGGTCCTGCTCGACGGCCAGGCTGGTACTCATGTTTTTCAGCGCCTGCAGCAATTCGCCCGTCTCATCGCGCGACGTCACTTCGATGACGGAACTGAGATCGCCGTTGGCCACGCGCGTAGCGATTGCCACCGCCTCGCCCAGCGGACGCGTGATCGAGCGCGCCGACCAGGCAAAGGCCAGGCCGATCAACAGGGCTGCCAGCCCGATGCCGCCCATCAGGATCAGCGACGTATCGATATCGTCACGTATCCTGGCCGCACTGTCGCGTATCAGTTGCTGCTGCAAGTCATCGAGCTGGCCCACATACAACAGCACCTTTTCCAGCACCGGCAAGGTCCGCGTCTGCATGGCCTGCTCGGCGCGGGCATCCTCGCCGCGCTCGACCAGTTCGAACATCGCCTTGAGCGAAACATAGTAGTCGGCGCGTGCAAGGTGCATCTGCTCCAGCAGGCGCCGTTCCTCGGGCCGCGCATCGAGACCATCGAGGATGCGCACCTGCTCATCGATGCCTTGCCTGATCGCTTCCAGGCGCGCCTGATTCGCCTGGCGCCGCGCCAGCTCGTGCTGGTTCGGCAGGTTGCCGATGCGCGTGGCCGCCTCGCGCGCCAGCCCATGGATCTTGCTGGTGGCCTTGGCGGCGACCCAGTCACGCTGCAGGATATCGTCGGTCTCGGCGCGGATGGCATAGATGCGGCTGCCCGCCAGGACAATGACGACCAGCATCAGCACGATCAAAATGGCATAACCGGCATTGATGCGCACGCCGATGCGGATATCCCTGAAGCGCATGACTTTCCTGTCAGAAATTCTTTAAAATCGAAGTCTGACCGTATTCCCCTACGGAACGCAAGGTTTATTGCAAAGCAATCTGTACCGAAGCGCTTAATTGGTCGAAGTGACCGCTTTTAGAGGAGGTGTCAGGGTGGCAATATGCGCTTGAAGGCAGGCCGGGCACCAGCAGCCGATGGCGCTACTACCAGGCACGGGCATGGCGGGCGGCAAGGCCGTGCACCAGCATGGTTCGCTGGCCTGCGGATCAGTCTGGCCACACTGGAAGGTGGCGCCGCAGAGAGTGCACTGGCTCATGACTGTGTTTGAATTGGCAAGTGTGTGTCATGCTGCGCCGGGATGCGACGCAGATGTAACTGGCAGTAAAAGGGCTGGCTGGGGGACATATCGGACCAGACTATAGGATCATCAGGGAAAATACAACAAGATCGCCCTATAATGCCTCCAAGATTTTCTTCTTCCCTGTAAAATCCCACAAATCTATTTTCCGGACTCGCCATGAATCAACTAGCTAACTTGAACCTGGACATGAATGACGACTTGACGGCGGTGTCGCCGCAAATCAAGGCGCAGATTCTGGCCGAGGCCCTTCCTTACATTCGCAATTTCCATGGCAAGACCATCGTCATCAAATACGGTGGCAATGCCATGACGGACGAACGCCTGAAGCATGGCTTCGCGCGCGACGTCATCCTGCTCAAGCTGGTCGGCATGAACCCGGTCGTGGTACACGGCGGCGGACCGCAGATCGACAACGCGCTGAAAAAAATCGGCAAGCAAGGCACCTTCGTGCAAGGCATGCGCATCACCGATGAAGAAACCATGGAAGTGGTGGAGTGGGTGCTGGGCGGCGAAGTACAGCAGGATATCGTCATGCTGATCAACCATTACGGTGGCCAGGCCGTCGGCCTGACGGGCAAGGATGGCGGCTTGATCCGCGCGCGCAAGATGCAGATGCCGGACCGCGAACATCCGGGCGAATTCCTCGACATCGGCTTTGTGGGCGAGATCGACGCGATCAACCCGGCAGTCGTCAAGGCGCTGCAGGACGACGCCTTCATCCCCATCATCTCGCCGATCGGTTTCGGCCAGGACGGCCAGGCCTACAACATCAACGCCGACGTCGTGGCGGGAAAAATCGCGGAAATCCTGAAAGCGGAAAAGCTGATCATGATGACCAACATCGCCGGCGTCCAGGACAAGCAGGGCAACCTGGTGACCGATCTGTCGGCGCGCGAAATCGACGAGATGTTCGCCGATGGCACGATCTCGGGCGGCATGCTGCCGAAGATCTCGTCCGCGCTCGACGCCGCCAAGTCCGGCGTGAACACGGTGCACATCATCGACGGCCGCATCGAACACTCATTATTGCTGGAAGTGTTGACCGAGCAGGCTTTTGGTACTATGATCCGTTCGCACTAAAAAATAATTCGGCGCAACTCACCCAGCGCCGATTTTTTATGCCCTTGTAGCTCAGTGGTAGAGCACTTCCTTGGTAAGGGAGAGGCCACGTGTTCGATCCACGTCAAGGGCACCATCGATTTATCCCCGTATCTGAAAAATGTCCATGGCTGCGTTGCCTCGCCTCGCCGTACATGCGTACTGTCTTCGGCTCGGCGCCTTGCCCTGAACAATTTTCATCTACTCTGCCGCAGCCTGTCGCGCGGCTAAGCCACGGCATCCTTGCTGTCTGCTGTCAGAACTTAATACACTCGCTCGACCTTCAAGCCCCTTTGACGCAACAAGTCCGGCACGCTTTTCGTTCCGACCAGATGCAGCACGCCGATGGCGGCCAGGCTGTGCTTTTCGCGCGCAAGGAGTTTGGCGATGCCGTCGGCCAGGGCCGGGTTGCGGCCATCGAGCAGCACTTTTTGCACGAATTGCGCGGCGAATGACGGGTCTGTTGCGGCTTTCGCGGCCAGCTTGTCGAAGGCGGCCGCGTCGGCCGTGCGCCAGGCGTTGGCGATCTCGCGCGCTTCCTGGCTTTGTTCCTGGTCTTCGATCGACGCCACGCCGTCTTCCAGGAAGCGGCACTGGTCGGCCGGCGACATGGCGCCAAATAGCGCCATCTGGCCTTCCATCGATTCGAGTTCCAGCACGGGGATCTTGCGCGCCCTGGCCTGCTGCGACAGATAATTGTCGACGGCCAGGTCGGAGCGGTAGCCGAGGGTGGAAAATTCGCCGATGGCCAGCATGCTGGCCAGCATCCACGGCTTCATCGGCGCCACCGATTCGGCTGGAATGCCGTATTTTTGCAACAGCGGCGCCAGGCGCGGGGCCAGGGTCTGGCGGCAGTCGGCCGGCACTTTGCTACCCGGCGCCTCCATGCCGTATTTCAGCACCGCGCCCAGGGCGGCGCGCGGGTCGGCGCCAGGATCGATCTCCAGCGCCAGCGCCCCGGCGCCTTCCAATGCCTGCGTCACGGTCGGCTCCAGCGGATAAAAATCAGGGGCGCCAACGTGGATGGTGCCGAACAGATACAGGGTGTGACTGGCGTCCTGCACCTTGAACAGGGCGCCCCGGTTTTGCGCCACGGGCGGTGCTTCGGCAAAGGCCGCCGGCAACGGCAGCAAGAATAATCCGCAAAACATCACTATAATCTGGCGTCGCATGGTTTTCCTGATTGTTGAATTTTTCATCTTGCTTATCATCTTGCCTAAAGACTCCTGTGCCTGTGTCCCATCTTAACCGCTCGTCGCCGGTCTGGCTGTTTGACCTCGACAACACGCTGCACAATGCCTCGCACGCCATCTTCCCCACCATCACGGCCAATATGAACACGTATATTGCCCGCGTACTGGGCGACGGCGTGACGCCGGCCGACGACGCCATCGTCAATGCGGCGCGCGCGGCCTACTGGCACCGCTATGGCGCCACCTTGCTGGGCATGGTCAAGCACCATCAGGTGCAGGCCGCACACTTCCTCCACGAGACGCACGCCTTCGACGATTTGCGCGCCATGATACGCGCCGAGCGCGGGCTGGGGGCTTTACTCAAACGCCTGCCCGGCCGTAAAATTTTACTCACCAACGCGCCGCTGCGCTATTCGAGCGACGTGATGCGCCACCTGGGCTTGCGCCAGCATTTTTCGCAGCATATCGCCATCGAGGCGATGCATGTGCACCGCCAGCTGCGGCCCAAGCCATCGACCCTGATGCTGCGCAAACTGATGCGCAAGCACCAGATCCGTCCTGGCCGCTGCATCCTGGTGGAAGACACCCTGGCCAACCTGAAGGGCGCGAAAAAACTGGGCCTGCGCACGGCCTGGGTCACGCAATACCTGAAAATGGCCGATCCGATCGGCGTGGCGAAGCTGCCCAAGGCGTTAAATCGCCCCGCTTACGTCGATGTCAAAGTAAAATCTGTCCGGCATTTGGCACGCCGCCTTCACCGTTTGCGTTGAAGGGGACTCCTGGGCTTCCGGTTGACGCCGGAAGCAGCACCGCTAGCGGCGGTGACGGATATCCCCATCAAGGCAGCATTTTTTTAACGACAAGAGAAAATATGGCAAGCACACCGCCGGGCCAACGCAGGCTACAAATTCTTCAGGCGCTCGCCGCAATGCTGGAGCAGCCGAAAGGCGAAAAGATCACCACTGCCGCACTGGCGGCCAGACTGGCCGTGTCGGAAGCGGCCCTGTACCGCCATTTCGCCAGCAAGGCGCAAATGTTCGAAGGGCTGATCGAATTCATCGAGGCTAGCGTCTTCGGCCTGATCAACCAGATCGCGGAAAAGCACAGCGACGGCATGACGCAGACGCGCGACATCATCGGCATGCTGCTCAATTTCGCCATCAGCAATCCGGGCATGACGCGCGTGCTGATCGGCGACGCGCTGGTCAATGAGGACGAGCGGCTGCAAGTGCGCATGAACCAGTTCTACGACCGCGTGGAACTGGCGCTCAAGCAGGCCTTGCGCGTGGCCGCCGCCGAAGGCCATGGCAAGGAAAGCGAAGTGGCGGCGCGCGCCACCCTGATCGTCAGCTTCGTCATCGGACGCTGGCACCGCTACGCCAAGAGCGGCTTCAAGATCAATCCCTCCCAGGAAGCGGCGCTGCAAATCGCCATGCTGCTGGGGTAAGTCACCGCCGCGGCTGTCCCCATGCATACCGACTGTTTCGCCCTGCTCGACGACGCCAGCACCCCGGGCGCCGGTTCGCGCCTGTACACGGGCCTGGCGGCAGTCTTGCGGTGCACCGAGGGGGAGCAGTGGCCGGCCCTGCTCGAGGGGCTGCAAGGGGCGTTAAAACGGGGCCAGTACGCCGTCAGCGTGTGCAGCTACGAGCTGGGCGCGCATTTGCTGGCCATGCCGCCACGCACGGCGAGCCCCGGCGTGCCGCCGCTGGCGCAAGTACTCGTCTTTGAACAATGTACGCAGCTGTCGCAGGACGAGGTGGCACAGTGGCTGGACGAGCGCGTCCGCGCGGACGCCGCGCCGGCCGGCGTGGCCGACATACACGCGAATGTGGATCAAGCCGAATTCACGCGCGCGCTGCACCGCATCCACGACTACATCGTGGCCGGCGACACCTACCAAGTCAACTACACGTATCGCTTGCGCTTCGACGCCTTTGGTTCGCCCCTGGCCCTGTATGCGCGGCTGCGCGCGCGCCAGCCCGTGCCGTATGGCGCGCTGGTGATGCTGCCCGATGGCGGCGCCCTGCTGTCGCTGTCGCCGGAGCTGTTCGTGCGCCATGCGCAAGGCGAGTTGACGGCGCGTCCCATGAAAGGCACGGCGCCGGCCGCCCCTGCGGATCAAGTGGCAGAAAACGCGCGCCGCGCCAGCGCCCTGGCCAATGATCCAAAGAATCGCGCGGAAAACCTGATGATCGTCGACCTGCTGCGCAACGACATCGGCCGCATCGCCGCCACGGGCTCCGTCAAGGTCCCGGCCCTGTTCGAGGTGACGCGCTACAGCAGCGTGCTGCAAATGACCTCCACCGTGCAGGCGCGCTTGCGCCAGGATGCCAGCCTGGCCGACATCTTCCAGGCCTTGTATCCGTGCGGCTCGATCACGGGCGCGCCGAAACGGCGCACCATGGAAATCATCGCCGAACTGGAAGGGGCGCCGCGCGGCATCTACACGGGCGCCATCGGCTGGTTCGATCCGCCGACCGCCGGCGCTGTCCGCGCGGTGGGCGACTTCTGCATGTCCGTGCCGATCCGCACCCTGGCCCTGCAGCCACCTGGCGCTGAAGGCATCCGGCGCGGCGAAATGGGCGTAGGCGCCGGCATCGTGCTCGACAGCGATCCGCAGGAAGAATTTGCGGAGTGCCAGCTCAAGGCCCGCTTCCTGACGGGGCTGGGCAACGACTTCGAACTATTCGAAACCCTGCACGCCAGCCGCGCCGACGGCTGCCGCCAGCAAGAGCGCCACCTGGCGCGCCTGGCTGCCTCCTGCGCCTACTTCGGTTTTGCCTGGGATGCAGACGCTGCCCACGCCGCGCTGCAGGCGGCCTGCGCGGCACGCGCAGACGATGCCCCCTTCCGCCTGCGCCTGGCGCTGCGCCAGGATGGCCAGTTTACGCTGCAAAGCGGCACGCTGACGCCTCTGCCAGCCACGGTCAATGTCATGCTGGCACCTGACGCCACGATGGCGAACGACCTGTTCCTGCGCCACAAGAGCAGCGTGCGCGCAGGCTACGACGCGGCCTGGCGTGCGGCCGAGGCGCAAGGCGGTTTCGACATGCTGTTCTTTAACGAACGGGGCGAGCTGACGGAGGGCGGGCGCAGCAATGTCTTCGTCCGGCTCGATGGCCGCTGGCATACGCCGCCCCTGTCCTGCGGCCTGCTGCCCGGCGTGCAGCGCGCGGCCATGCTGGCCGATCCCGCCTGGAACGCGCAGGAAACCATCATCACGCGCGCCATGCTGGCGCAGGCCGAAGCGATCGTCGTATGCAATGCGCTGCGCGGCGCTTTGCCTGCGCTGCTCGTCCTGTAAACCGGTAGCACCTGAAACCGTTCAGGGCAAGGCGCATTGCCGAAGGCAGTGCGAACGCACGACGAGGCACTGCAACGCCGCCATGGACTGTTTCAGGGGTTACAGGTCAATGCGCATTTCGTAACCGCCATAAATCATCCGCTTGCCATCGAACGGCAGCTTGGCCGGATCCATCATCTCGGCCAGGCGCGGGTCTTTCATGACCTTGTCGTTGATTTCATCGCGCTTGGCGCGCGACGCATACACGATCCATGAAAACACCACCACTTCACCATCCTGCAAGTCCACCGCCTGCGGGAACGAAGTCAGCTTGCCTGGCTTGACATCGTCGCCCACGCATTCGCGAAATTCCAGCGCGCCATATTCGCGCCAGACGGCGCCGCAACTGCGCGACATGGCCAGGTATGCATCGAGCTTGGCTTTCGGTACGGGTACCACAAATCCATCGACATACGCCATGATGTTCTCCTTTGTTGTGACAAACGCCAACAACCAGCTTAGGACAATGATGGCAAGACAACAAGCACGGCATTAAAAAAGGCTATGTCATCGTAAGGTGTGGGAACTCTCCCATGGTTGCCTTCAACAATGTTTCTGGGGAGCGGATGCGTCCGGCGTCGAGTATCCAGCGCCAACCCAGATAATTCGGCAGGTAACGGCTGGCTACCCCGTGGAATATGCGCAGCCAGCCGCGCAAGCGGCTGTGGTAGGCATTGACGTTCTGCACGTGGGCGGCGCCCTGTACGCGGATGCCGGCGCGCACGTTGACGGCCTGGTGGCTGAGCCCGGCTTCACGTGCGAAGGCGCGATAGGCGGCATGCCCGTCGGTCACCAGCAAGACATCCTTGTCGATGACGGGAGGCAGGCAAGCATGCAACTGCGCCTTGGTCAGCGCGCCTTTGCCCGTGACGAAATCGAGGGTTTGTCCCGTGCGGTCGCGCGCCACCAGGATACAGACCTGTTCATTGGAAATGCCGCGCTTGCGGACACGGCCGCCACGGCGGCGCGCCGGACGCGTCAACTGCCGCGCGCCCTTTTGCGACTCCAGCACATACAGCTCGTCGGCCTCGGCGATGCCGTGCAGGCAATGCGGCCGGTCCGTTTTTGCCAACGATAAAAACCGGTGACGCCAGCGAAAGGTGGTATTGCGGTGGACACCCAGCTGGCTCGCTGCCTTGCGCACGGAAGCCGATGCCAGCAAGCAGTCGGCATAGTTGAGCCATAAGGTCTTGTGGCGCAAGCGCGCCAGCGGCGTGCCGGTGAGCGCATTGAAGGTGCGTCCGCAGGCCACACAGCGATAGCGCTGCAGTCCGTGCGCGTGGCCATGCCGGTGAGCATGGCTGCTGTTGCAGGCAGGACAGTGCAAGCGCTGCCGGGCCACGCTTTCGACGAGTGCCACGGCGGCGTCCTGGGACGCTGCCCCGCGCAGCAGGGCGATGCTCGCCAGGCGTTGACGCTGGCTCAGTGCGGTGAACTGGGCGATGAAGGTTTTCCACTGGGCTGGCTGCATGGAAGACTCCCGTTTGTCTGATATGTACAGTCAGACAGCAGGGCCCCAGGAAAATTCTCGGAATTCCCCTACTTATCGGGGACAGAGCCTTAAAAAAAGCAGGCATTCAAGCCTGCTTGTGTATCGGCAACTTACAGCGCCAGCGCTTTTTCCACCGCACCAACGAGTTTCTTGTCGTCCGGCGTTACCTTGCTGGGGAAGCTTTCCACCACTTTACCGTGGCGGTCGATCAGGTATTTATGGAAATTCCAGGCCGGGGTCTTGCCCGTCTGCTTGATCAGGTCTACGTACAGCGGATTTGGCGCGGGACCGGATACCACGGACTTCGAAAACATGGGGAACTTCACGCCATAGGTGTTGTAGCAGAAATCGGCGATTTCCTTGCTGTTGCCGGGCTCCTGCTTGCCGAAATCGTTCGACGGGAAACCCAGCACCACCAGGCCCTTGCTGCCATACTTGGCGTACAGCGCCTCGAGCCCTTCGTATTGATTGGTAAAACCACAATAACTTGCCGTATTGACCACCAACACAACCTTGCCCGCGTACTGGCACAGGTTTTGCGGCACTTCATCCTGCAGGCGCTTGAAGGTCTGCTTGAGGATGGCGGGACAGGCCGCTGGCGCGGCGGCAGCTGTAGCAGCTGTAGCAGCTGTAGCAGCTTCGGCGGCATGGGCCGGCATGGCCAGGCTGGCGCCGGCGGCAAGGGTGGTGAGCGCAAACAGCTGGGCAAGGGTCTTGGACATGAGGGGCACCATGGTTGAACGGAAAAAAACCATTCTATGTCAAACGCCGCGCACGCGTACAAGACGTACAACAACAGCGATGGCTTGAGCGACATCAAGGACCGTGCAGTACTTGCCCAACACACAGTTTTTTTACCTATGCTCGGCCTTCCTGTCCTTGTCCTGTGGAGTAGCCATGTCCTTCCCGCACCTGACCGCATTAACCACCGCCCTGCTGGCCGCCAGCCTGCTCGTCCTGGCGCCGGGCGGCGCGCACGCCGCCAAAGCCGTCAAGCCCGCCGCAACCAGGGACGCCGCCGCCCTGCCCGGCTACCAGGCTGACCTGAGCCAGACCACGGTGTCCGGCCTGTCCTCGGGCGGCTTCATGGCGGCGCAATTTGCCGTCGCCTATTCGGCCACGGTGGCCGGCGCCGGCATCATCGCGGGCGGCCCGTATTTCTGTTCGGGCCAGCCGGGCCGCTTCCCCTACATTCCCTACCTGACGAATGCCCTGACCACCTGCATGAATCCGGGCAGCGCGCAGGTGGCGCCGCCTGTCGCCAGCGAATTACTGCGCGCGGCGAACGATTTTGCGCGCGCCCGACTCATTGACGACACGGCCAACCTGAAACGCCAGCGCGTCTATCTGTTCAGCGGAACGAAAGACCAGACCGTGACGCGGCCGGTAGTGGAGCAGGTGGGAAAATTCTATGCATTGGCGGGTACGCCGGCGGCGCAGATCCGCTTCGTCGACACGCTAGTCGCGGGCCACGCCATCTTGACCGACAGCCAACGGGATAAGCCCTGCGCCGTGACGGAGTCGCCCTTCATCAACGACTGCGACTACGTGCAGGCGCGCGACATCCTGCAGCACCTGTACCCGGACCTGCAGCCCTCGCCGAGCACCCTGACGGGCAAGCTGATCGCATTCAACCAGCGCAGCTTCATCCAGGGCGCGTACTCCAGCATGCACAATACGGGCTACGCCTACATCCCGAAAGCCTGCGACAGCGAGAGCTGCCGCGTGCACGTGGTGTTCCACGGCTGCCTGCAAACGACGCAAGCCATCGGCGACCGTTTCTATACCAGCACCGGCTACAACCAGGTGGCGGACGCCAACAAGATCATCGTGCTGTATCCGCAGGCCGAACCGAGCCCCGTCTACCCTTACAACCCGAAAGGCTGCTGGGATTTCTGGGGCTACACCAGCATCAATCCGATCGACCCGGATTTCTACCGCAAGAGCGGCACGCAGATGCAAGCGGTCAAGGGCATGCTGGACAGGTTGGCTGCGCGCCGCGGCTCACGCTAGGCGGCCTTAGATACCGCCCATGCAGATATATTTAATGACTAAATAATCTTCGATACCGTAAGTCGACCCTTCGCGGCCCAGGCCCGATTGCTTGACGCCGCCGAAGGGGGCGATCTCGTTCGAGATCAGGCCCGTATTGACGCCGACCATGCCCGTTTCCAGGCCTTCGGCCACGCGCCAGATGCGGCCGATGTCGCGCGAATAGAAGTAGGCGGCCAGGCCGAATTCCGTGTTGTTGGCCAGGGCGATCACTTCATCGTCCGTCTTGAAGCGGAACAGGGGCGCCAGCGGGCCGAAGGTTTCCTCGGTGGCCACGCGCATGTCGTTCGTCACGTCGGCGATGATGGTCGGCTCGAAGAAGCCGTTGCCCAGCGCATGGCGCTTGCCGCCGGCCAGCAGGCGGCCGCCCTTGGCCAAGGCATCGGCCACGTGCTCTTCCACCTTGGCGACGGCCTTGGCGTCGATCAGCGGACCTTGCGTGACGCCTGCCTCGATGCCGTTGCCCACCTTCAGCTTGGCTACGGCGGCCACCAGCTTGTCGGCAAACGCGTCGTACACGCTGTCTTGCACGTACAGGCGATTGGCGCAGACGCAAGTCTGGCCCGCATTGCGGTACTTCGAGGCGATGGCGCCTTCCACGGCCGCGTCCAGGTCGGCGTCGTCGAAAACGATGAACGGTGCATTGCCGCCCAGTTCCAGCGAGAGTTTCTTGATCGTCGGCGCGCATTGCTCGGCCAGCAAACGGCCAACCTGGGTCGAGCCCGTGAACGTCAGCTTGCGCACGATGGGGTTCGACGTCATTTCGCCGCCGATGTCTTTCGGCGCCCCCGTGACGATGCTGAACACGCCCGCAGGCACGCCCGCGCGCTCGGCCAGCACGGCCAGCGCCAGTGCGGAAAACGGCGTTGCTTCGGCCGGTTTCAAGACCATCGGGCAGCCGGCGGCCAGGGCCGGGCCGACTTTGCGGGTGATCATGGCGGCGGGGAAATTCCACGGCGTGATGGCGGCGCATACGCCGATCGGCTCCTTGGTGATGACCAGGCGGCGATCCGGCCACGGCGATTGCAAGGTATCGCCCGCGACGCGCTTGCCTTCTTCGGCAAACCACTCGATGAACGAGGCGCCAAACTGCACTTCGCCTTTCGCTTCCGGCAAGGGTTTACCCTGCTCGGTGGTCATGATCAGCGCCAGGTCGTCGGCGTTTTCCAGGATCAGGTCATGCCAGCGGCGCAGCACGGCCGCGCGTTCCTTGGCCGTCTTCTTGCGCCAGGCAGGCCAGGCGGCATTGGCCGCCTCGATGGCGCGGCGCGTCTCGGCTGCACCCATCAGGGGCACCGTGCCGATATGCTCGCCGGTGGCGGGATTACTCACATTAATCGTCTGGCCACCATCGGCATCAGCCCAGGCTCCATTCACGTAAGCCTGGTGACGCAACAAGGTAGGATCTTTCAACTGCAGCATATGGATCTCCGGTCTGGTTTGAATTATCGACGAGGGATACTATGCCACAGCGCGACCGATTCCGCAGGCGCAGCACTGAACTGCCCCCACCTCTACTCGACCTTGAAAGACGACAGTTTCGGGTCCGGCGCCGGGTATTCCAGCTTCATGGCCTGCAGGGTTTCCAGCAGCAGGGAGGCGACCACCAGGTTGCGCTGGGTCTTGGAATTGGACGGCACCACGTACCACGGCGCGTGATCGGCATCCGTCTCGCGGATTGCCGTTTCATAGGCGCGCTGGTAGCCATCCCACTTCTTGCGCTGAGCGATATCGTTGGGATCAAACTTCCACTGGCGGTCCGGATCGTCGAGCCGCTCCTGCAGCCGTCCACGCTGCTCGTCCTTCGAGATATGCAGGAAGACTTTCAGGATGACAGTGCCCGTTTCGCTCAGCATGCGCTCGAAATCGCGGATCTGCGCGTAGCGGCGCTGGCATTCGGCCTTGTCGATCATGTCCTGCACGCGCGTGATCAGCACATCCTCGTAATGACTACGGTTGAAGATGGCGATCTCGCCTTTCACCGGCACGTGCTGGTGCACGCGCCACAGGTAATCGTGCGCCAGTTCGATATCGGTCGGACCCTTGAACGCGATGGCGCGGATGCCCATCGGGTTGATATTGCTGAAGATGGCCTTGACCGTGCCATCCTTGCCCGAGGTATCCATGCCCTGCAAGACCAGCAGCACCTTTTTCTTGTGCTGCGCATACAGCATGCTCTGGCACTCGGCGATCTGCGCCGTCAGCGCCACGGTTTCCTCGCGGTCCAGGGCCTTGCACTGGGCTGGCGTCAGCTTCTTGTTCGCCGCCTTGGTGGCGGCCCCCAGCAGGCGCTTGCCGGCGAATTCCTCGTTCAGCTCAAAGCCCTGCCCGGCGCGAAATTGCGTGCGCGCCTTCATGCCGCCACCGCCAGCTTGCGGTGCTCGATTTTTGTGCAATGGTCCATCACCACGTCCACGCCCGCCGCCCGCGCCAGCTGCGCCGCCTCTTCATTGACGACGTCGAGCTGCAGCCACAAACAGCCGGCCTTGACGGCGATGGCTTCCTCTGCGATCGGCAGGATATCCTCGGACTTGCGGAAGCAGTCGACGATATCGATGCGCGCCGGCGCGACAGCCGCCGCGGCCTGCGTCAGGGTGGCATAGGCGCGCTGCCCCAGCACGTCGTGCCCTGCGAGGGCCGGATTGACGGGCAACACGCGGTAGCCATGCTGCAGCAGGTAGTCGGCCACCTCGTGGCTGGCGCGTTCGGGCTTGTCGGACATGCCGACGATGGCGATGATGCGGCTCTCTTGCAGGATGCGGGCGATGTTGGGCATATTCTGGTCGTGGTTAGGCGTGCGACATTGCCCATCTAGCGTAGCAGAATTATTCCGCGCCGGGAGCTAGCCTGAAGACCTAGCTTTGCGCACGCTCGCCATCTTCGCCACGAAAGCCTGCGCGCGCGCCGTCACGGCCGCATAGTCTCCCGTGGCGCCCGGGCCACTCAGGCTGCTGCCGATGCCCACGGCCACGGCGCCACTGGCAAACCATGCATGCAGGTTTTCCACCGTCACGCCGCCCGTCGGCATCAACGGCGCTTGCGGCAATGGCGCGCGCAGGGCCTTGATGTAGGCGGGGCCGAACATCTCGGCGGGGAAGACCTTGACGATGTCGGCGCCCGCCTGCAGGGCCGTGACGATTTCCGTCGGCGTCATCGCCCCCGGCATGGACAGCACCTGGTAGCGCTGGCACAGCGTGATGGTCTCCACGTTCACGCCGGGCGAGATGATGAACTGGGCGCCGGCCAGAATCGCGGCGCGCGCCGTCTCCGTATCGAGCACCGTGCCCGCGCCCAGCAGCACGTCATGGCCATGGCGTTCGCGCAGGATGCGCAGCACGCCCAGGGTATCGGGCGTGGTGAACGCCACTTCCAGCGCCGTGACGCCGCCGGCGATGCACGCTTCGGCGATCTGCACGGCCGCCTGCGCCGATCCGGCGCGCACGATGCCGACCATGCCCCGTTCGAGGATGCCCTCGAAAACCGTGTGTTTTTGCATATGCTCTCTCCTGTCAGGCCGGCAGGGCGCCAAAGCGCACTTCCGACAAACCGCGCACGTCCACCTGGCGCGCATGAAACAATCCACCGGCCAGCGGTTCGCCCGCCAGTTGGGCCGGGCTCAGGCTCTCCCGGGCCGTGGTGACGAACAATTCGTCGTAATGCGGGCCGCCCAGGCTCACGCAGCTGGGCTGCGATACGGGCAGGCTGATCTTGCGCTCGACGCTGCCGTCCGGCGCGAAGCGCAAGACCGTGCCCGCGCCCCACTGCGCGCTCCACAGGTAGTCATCCGCATCGATGGTGGCGCCGTCGGCAGCGCCGGGTCCCGGATCGAGCACGGCAAACACGCGCACCCGGCTGGCGTCGCCCCCCAAGTAATCATCCCAGCGGTAGATCGCCTTCTTCATCGAGTCGCAGAAATACATGGCCGTGCCATCGACGCTGAAGCAGATGCTGTTCGAGATGGCGATCTGCGGCAGCGGCAAGCGTTCCAGGCTCAGGTCCAGGTTGAGGCGGTAGAAGCTGGCGATGGCATCGCGGCACGGGCGCTCATCGAGCGTGCCGAAGACAAAGCGTCCCTGGCGGTCGCAGCGGCCATCGTTCAGGCGCGTCATGGGCAAGTCCGCCTCCACCGTGTGCAAGGGCGTGACGGCCCCGCTGCGCGCGTCAAACCAGGCCAGTCCGGAGGCCAGTCCCAGCAGCAGCACCTCGTCGCTGTGCGTCAGCGCAAAGCAGGCCAGGCGCTCGGGCATGGCCCAGCTCTGGCGTTCACCCGTGGCAAGCGCCAGCGCATGCAGCTGGCAGCCTTCGATATTCGTCCAGAAAACGCGGCCGCTGCGCTCGCACCAGCGCACGCCCTCGCCCAGGAAGTTCTGCGCATCGACCAGTAATTGGGCCCGTGTCCCCATCATTTTTCCTTTTTTAGTGTGATTCGCGCGGAACGGCGGAACCCCGGCAGCCGACGAGAAAGTCGAGGTCCGCGCCTTCGTCGGCCTGTGTCACGTGCTTGATGTACATGGACTGGTAGCCGCCCTTCATGGCCGGCTCGGGAGCGTGCCACTCTTCGCGCCGGCGCGCCAGCTTGGCCTCGTCGACGTCCAGGTGCAAACGGCGTCCCGCCACGTCGAGTTCAATCATGTCGCCATCGCGCACCAGCGCCAGCGGCCCGCCCACGGCCGCTTCCGGCGCCACGTGCAGCACCACCGTGCCGTAGGCCGTGCCGCTCATGCGCGCGTCCGAGATGCGCACCATGTCGCGCACGCCCTGCTCCAGCAGTTTTTTCGGCAGTCCCATATTGCCCACTTCGGCCATGCCCGGATAGCCCTGCGGGCCGCAATTTTGCAGCACCATCACGCAGCTGGCGTCGATATCGAGGGCGGGATCGTCGATGCGCTTCTTGTAATGCTCGATGCTGTTGAAGACGACGGCGCGGCCACGGTGCTGCATCAGTTCCGGCGAGGCGGCGGAAGGCTTGATGACGGCGCCGCGCGGGGCCAGGTTGCCATGCAGGACGGCGATGCCGCCCTCGTCCTTGAAAGGCTGCGCCAGCGGCGTGATCACTTCTGGATTGAAATTTTCCGCTTCGGCCACGTTGACGGCCATGCTGGCGCCCGTGACGGTGAGCGCCTCGCCATGCAATTTGCCCAGCAGATCGCGGATGATCACGGGCAGGCCGCCCGCGTAGTAAAAGTCTTCCATCAGGTACTGCCCCGATGGCATCAGGTTCAGCAGGCAGGGAATGTCGCGCCCCAGGCGGTCCCAGTCGGCGAGGCGCATGTCCACGCCGATGCGCCCGGCAATGGCCAGCAGGTGGATCACGGCGTTGGTCGAGCCGCCGATGGCGCCGTTGACCATGATGGCGTTTTCAAACGCGTCGCGCGTGAGGATCTGCGACAGTTTCAGGTCTTCATGCACCATGTCGACGATGCGCCGGCCCGTCAGCTGCGCCTGCAGCTTGCGCCGCGCATCGACGGCGGGAATGGCCGCGTTGCCGGGCAAGGTCACGCCCAGCGCCTCGACCATGCTGGCCATGGTGGACGCCGTGCCCATGGTCATGCAGTGGCCGGCGGAGCGCGACATGCACGATTCGGCCTGCTTGAATTCGTTTGATGTCATGCGCCCGGCGCGCACATCTTCGGAAAACTTCCACACATCCGTGCCCGAACCGATCGGTTTGCCACGGTAGTTGCCATTCAGCATGGGGCCGCCCGACAGCACGATGGTGGGCAAGTCCACGCTGGCCGCGCCCATCAGCAAGGCCGGGGTGGTCTTGTCGCAGCCCGTCAGCAGCACCACGCCGTCGATCGGGTTGGCGCGGATCGACTCCTCCACATCCATGCTGGCCAGGTTACGGAACAGCATGGCCGTCGGGCGCAGATTCGTCTCGCCCAGCGACATGACGGGAAATTCGACGGGAAAACCGCCCGCTTCGAGCACGCCGCGCTTGACCATCTCGGCCAGGTCGCGGAAATGGCCATTGCAAGGCGTCAGCTCGGACCAGGTATTGCAGATGCCGATGACGGGCCGGCCATCGAAGGCGTCGCCGGGATAACCCTGGTTCTTCATCCAGCTGCGGTGAATGAAACTGTCCTTGTCGTCGCCGCCAAACCACGCTTGCGAACGCAAGGGACGCTTGTTCTTGTTGCTGCTCATACTGTCTCCTGCGGGGAAATCAAGCCGCGCGCGGCGGCGATCAGCAGCGCACCGTGACCAGCCAGATAGTCTTGCTGCTGGTCGTCGACGATGATGCGCTTGCCATAAAAAAATCCGTGTTCTTCGATCAGCAAGCCGAGCGCCTGGCGCAGCATAGGCTTGCCCGTAATGACGAGCGGCGTATCGGGCCGCATCTGGATGGCGGTGCTGTTGCGCAGCGCCAGCAAGTCGCCGCTGAGGACAGCCCCCATCAGGAAATTGGCCCGCTCATTGCATTCGACAGCGCTGAACTGGCCCAGGGTGCGCACGCTGAAGCAGGCGCGCGCCAGCCCCGTTTTTTGCGCCGCGGCCGCGCCGGCCAGCAGCATTTTCGGCACCAGCGTCTGCGCAAAACCGCCATCGACCGATTGCTTGATCAGGGTGTGCTGCGTGATCGCCTGCAGCAGCTCGCCCGCGATGGTGGTGCTGCAGCCGAGGATGCGGCGCTGTTCGTCAACGCTGATCAATTTGGTATGCGAGCCGGGCATGATCAGGGTCGCCGCGCCGCGCAATTGCAGGCGCTCGAGCAGCGCGACGACTTCCGTCTCTTCGCCGCGCATCATGTCCATCGCTTCGACGTTATGCAGGCCGACGGCGCCATGCTGGTTGCGCACGCCGGGAATCAGCCACAGGGGCTGCGCCAGCACGTCGGGCAAGTCCACCGCCTGCATGCCCTGTGCCAGCTGGGCCAGGCCGGCGGGCGCCGGCAAATGCGGCACTTCCTGCACTCCCATGGGCGAGGTGATCATGCCCGAGGCCAGCGCCAGGTCCACCTCGGACGACGCGATCCCCGCGCTGGCCAGCACGCTGGCGATGGTGTCGCGCAGCGCCTGTTTCAGCGCGCCGTTATGGCCATCGATGGCGGTATTGCGCACGCCCGTTTCCAGCTGCGCCTGGGCGATGACGGCGCCTGCGCGCCACAGCAAGGTACGCGTATTGGTGGTGCCGGCATCGATGGTGAGTATGTTCATGGGCAGGTTCGCAGCGTCGGTCAGGGCAAAAGTCAATGAGGGAAAAACTGCCCCATGGTAGAACTGCCCCGCATATCTGACCAATCACTTATTTGACATCATTGATACCGGTTCGGATATGTCAAACGCGTCGATATCCTGCACGCCAAAACGGTAGGCGAGCTTGAAGCGCGTCACCTGTCCCGGCTGTACTTCCACGCCCTGCGCCAGCAGGGAAAAACAGCGCGCATCGGAAGACAGATGGCCGCTTTCCTGGCTACTGGAAAAGCGCAAGACCCGGCCGGAAACGGGGTCGGCAACAGGGAAGCGGGGGAAATCGGCTGCATGGCAAGCTTTCAAAAGGTCGTGACGGGATGGCCGGTCTTCAAGTCCGGACCGATTCTGCGCGCCGCCCTGTGTCGCCGCAATGACGAAAATTACCAAATTGAATGATGATGATTGGTATTGCAGCGCACCAAAAAAAGCCGCCTACCGGCCCCCGTTCCCGCCCTGTCTGAAGGCGGAAAGGGGCGGCATGGCGCATTGCATCAATTGGCCCATTGATACCGTTTTGGATATCGCCGATGCGAAAAAAGTGATTGGTGAGGGATGGAGGGACAAACTAGTATCAGCCGTGGCCTGCAATCGGCCATCCGCACAGAGCCCGCCCACTGGGACGACGGCCCTGGCACATTCAACTATCGAAGACGGTGGAGACATGAAATGAAAACAACAATGAAAACGCTGACCGCGAGCCTGGCGCTGGCCATCTCCGGCATGGCGGTAATGCCCGTGGCAAGCGCCGCCGACAAGGGCGCTATCGGCATCTCGATGCCGACCAAGTCGTCCATGCGCTGGATCGCCGATGGCGACAACATGGTCAAGGTATTCAAGGAGCGCGGCTACAAGACGGACTTGCAGTTTGCCGACGACGATATCCCGAACCAGCTGGCGCAGGTGGAAAACATGATCACCAAGGGCGCCAAGGTGCTGGTGATCGCCGCCATCGACGGCACCACCTTGTCGAACGTGCTGCAAAAAGCGGCCGACAAGGGCATCAAGGTCATTTCGTATGATCGTTTAATCCGCGGCACGAAAAACATCGATTACTACGCCACCTTCGACAACTTCCAGGTCGGCGTGCTGCAAGCGGGCTATATCGAATCGGCGCTGAAACTCAAGGAAGGCAAGGGTCCGTTCAATATCGAACTGTTCGGCGGCTCGGCCGACGACAACAACGCGCACTTCTTCTACAACGGCGCGCTGTCGGTCCTGAAACCGTATATCGACAGCGGCAAGCTGGTGGTGCGCTCGAAGCAGATGGGCATGGAAAAGGTCGCCACCCTGCGCTGGGATGGCGCCGTGGCGCAGGCGCGCATGGACAACCTGCTCAGCGCCTACTACGGCAATGCGCGTGTCGACGCCGTGCTGTCGCCGTATGACGGCTTGAGCATCGGCATCCTGTCGTCGCTCAAGGGCGTCGGCTACGGCACGCCGAAACAGCCCTTCCCCGTCGTCACGGGCCAGGATGCGGAAATCCCGTCGGTGAAATCGATCATCCGCGGCGAACAGGCGTCGACCGTGTTCAAGGACACGCGCGAACTGGCCAAGGTGACAGCGAACATGGTCGACGCGATGATGAGCGGCAAGACGCCGACCGTCAACGATACCAAGACCTATAACAACGGCGTGAAAGTCGTGCCATCCTATCTGCTCAAACCCGTCATCGTCGACAAGGCGAACTGGAAGCAGGTGCTCGTCACCGGCAGCGGCTACTACACGGAAGCGCAAGTGAAATAAGCATCCAAGGTACTGAAGGCCCGGCGCTACCGGGCCTTTCGCTTCATGCACTATCCAGAACAAGACTGCCGCACGACCGATGCCGACCAGCGCGGCCGTGCCAGAGAGGTTATATGACGAACACTATCCTGGAAATGCGCGGGATACGCAAAACATTCCCGGGCGTCGTTGCGCTCGACAATGTCAACCTGCGGGTACGCAGCGGCGAGATCCACGCCATCGTCGGCGAAAACGGCGCCGGCAAATCGACCCTGATGAAAGTGCTGAGCGGCGTCTACGGCCATGGCAGCTATACGGGCGACATCAATTACCTGGGCCAGACGCGGCACTTTCGCGGCATCAAGGACAGCGAAGAAATCGGCATCATCATCATCCACCAGGAACTGGCGCTGGTGCCCCAGCTGTCGATCGCCGAGAATATCTTCCTCGGCAACGAACCGTCCAGCATGGGCGTCATCGACTGGGAATACGCGCAAGCGAAGACGCGCGAATTGCTGCAGAAAGTCGGCCTGAAAGAGTCCCCGGACACCCTGATCACCAACCTGGGCGTGGGCAAGCAGCAGCTGATCGAAATCGCCAAGGCACTGTGCAAGGACGTCAAGCTGCTGATCCTCGACGAGCCGACGGCCAGCCTGAACGAAAGCGACAGCGCGGCCCTGCTCGACCTGCTGCTGGGCCTGAAAGCCCAGGGCATCGCCTCGATCCTGATTTCGCACAAGCTCAATGAAATTTCACGGGTCGCCGATGCCATCACGGTGCTGCGCGACGGCAACACGGTCGACAGTTTCGACTGCCGCGTCGAACCGGTCAGCGAAGACCGCATCATCGAAAAAATGGTCGGGCGCGAGATGGCCGACCGCTATCCGCCGCGCACGCCCACCATCGGCGAGACCATTTTCGAAGTGCGCGACTGGCGCGTCTTCCATCCCGAGCATGCCGACCGCCCCGTCATCAAGGGCATCAGCATGCATGCCAAGAAGGGCGAAATCATCGGCATCGCAGGCTTGATGGGCTCCGGGCGCACGGAACTGGCGATGAGCATTTTCGGGCGCGCCTACGGCCAGCGCATCAGCGGCACGGTGCTCAAGAATGGCCAGGAAATCGACGTCAGCAGCATCGGCAAGGCAATCGCCCATGGCCTGGCATATGTCACGGAAGACCGCAAGGGCCTGGGCCTGATCCTGGAAGAGGACATCAAGAAAAACACCAGCCTGGCCAACCTGGACGCGGTATCGACCCGCACGGTCATCGACGAGGCGCGCGAGTTCGGCGTGGCCGACGAGTACCGCCGCAAGCTCAAAATCCGCTGCTCGAGCATCCTGCAAAAGGTGGTCAACCTGTCCGGCGGCAACCAGCAGAAAGTGGTGCTGGCGAAGTGGCTGTTTTCGCGTCCCGACATCCTGATCCTCGATGAACCGAGCCGCGGCATCGACGTGGGCGCCAAATACGAGATCTACAGCATCATCAGCGAGCTGGCCGCCGAAGGCAAATGCATCATCATGATTTCCTCGGAAATGCCGGAATTGCTGGGCATGTGCGACCGGATCTATGTCATGAACGAAGGCCGCTTCGCGGCAGAACTCAGCGCAGCAGAAGCATCGCAGGAGCGCATCATGCGCGCGATCGTTACACACGGAGAAAACAATGGACAATAAATTGACAGCGGGGGCAGCGGCAGGCACCACCACCGCGCCGGCCGGCAAGAGCTACGCTGGTTTTTTGAAGAACAATATGCGCGACTACGGCATGCTGCTTTCCCTGATCGTCATCATGGGCTTTTTCCAGTACATGACCGACGGCACCCTGATGCAGCCGCTCAATCTCACCAACCTGGTGCTGCAAAACAGCTACATCGTCATCATGGCGCTGGGCATGCTGATGGTCATCGTGGCCGGCCATATCGATTTGTCCGTTGGCTCGGTGGTCGGCTTCGTCGGCGCGCTGGCGGCCGTCCTGATCGTCAACTACCACATGAATTTTGTCGTCGCCAGCATCCTCTGCCTGCTGGCCGGCGCCGTGATCGGCGGCGCGCAAGGGTATTTTGTCGCCTTCTTTAAAATCCCGTCCTTCATCGTCACCCTGGCCGGCATGCTGGTGTTCAAGGGCCTGACCCTGGCGCTGCTGGCAGGCCAGTCGGTCGGCCCCTTCCCGGAAGGCTTCCAGATGCTCAGTTCGGGCTTTTTGCCCGACCCGTTCGGCGGCGAGAATCTGCGCGGCCTGTCGCTGCTGCTGGGCGTGATCGCCGCCGCGGCGCTGATTATTACCTCGCTGCGCAGCCGCGCCAAGCAACTGAAGCACGGCATGGAAAACGAACCGCGCGCCTTCTTCCTGCTGAAAAACGCCATCTTCGCCGCCGTGATGGTGTATTTCAGCTACCTGCTGGCGTCGTACCGCGGCTTTCCCAACGTGCTGGCCGTGATGTCGCTGCTCATCGTCGCCTACACCTTCATTACCAACCGCACCGTGCTGGGCCGGCGCGTATATGCCGTCGGCGGCAACGAGAAAGCGGCGCGCCTGTCCGGCATCAAGACGGAGCGGGTCAGCTTCTACACCTTCGTCAACATGGGCATGCTGGCCGCGCTGGCGGGGCTGATTTTCGCAGCGCGCCTGAACACGGCCACGCCGAAGGCCGGCACGGGATTCGAGCTGGACGTGATTGCCGCCTGCTTCATCGGCGGCGCCTCGGCCTCGGGCGGCGTGGGCAAGGTGATGGGGGCCGTCATTGGCGCCTTCATCATGGGCGTGATGAACAACGGCATGTCCATCATGGGCATCGGCATCGACTACCAGCAGGTGATCAAGGGCCTGGTGCTGCTCGCGGCCGTGTTCATCGACGTGATCAACAAGAACAAGTAGACCGGTTCGAGCCTTAGGGGGCTCTGGCCGGCGCTTGCGCCGGCTTTTTTTATGCAGCGTCTTGCGCCGCCTGCATCACATCCTGCACCACCTTGCCCTGGTGCAGCAGCACCACCCGCTGCGCCATGGCAATCGTTTCCGGTCGATGTGCGACGATCACGCGCGTCAGCTGGATTTTCTGAATCGCCGCATTCACGGCCTGTTCGTTCCACACATCCAGGTGACTGGTCGCTTCGTCGAGCACCAGCAGTTTCGGGTTGCAGTACAGCGCACGGGCCAGCAGGATACGCTGCTTCTGGCCGCCCGACAGGCCGCTGCCGATATCGCCCACCAGGGTATTGAAGCCCATCGGCATGGCGGCAATTTCTCCGTGCACGGCCGCCAGTTGCGCGCAGGCCTGCACCTGCTGCTGGTTCGGCGACGGCGCAAAGAAGCTGATGTTGTCGGCGATCGAACCGGCAAACAGGCTGTCTTCCTGCATCACGGTGCCCAGCAGTTGCCGGTAATTTTTCATGCCCAGGTTGGCCAGGGTCACGCCGCCGATCAGGATCTCGCCTTCGGTCGGCTCCAGCAGCCCCAGCAGCAGTTTCATCAGGGTCGTCTTGCCGCAACCGGACGGGCCGGTGACGGCAATGCACTGGCCGGCTGGTATCGTCAGGTTCAGGCCACTCAATACATAGGGCTCGCTGTCGGCATAACGAAACGCCAGGTTGCGGATCTCGATCGATGGCGAAATATGCTCGACATCGACTTCCACATCGTTGCTGTCTTCTTCTGCGCGGGTCAAGACGATATCGGCAACGCGCTCGCCATGCAGGCGCAGCATGCGCAATTCAAAAAGTTTGTCGACCAGGCTGGCCATGCGCTGGCTGAACTGATCCTTGTAGCTGATAAAAGCGAACAGCATGCCGACCGAGAAACGGTTGTCGAGCACCGCCAGCGCGCCCATCCAGATGACGATCACCCGTTCGGCGCTGAACAGCAAGGTATTGGCGGTCTGGTACGACACCGACAAGCGCGTAATGCGCAGGTCGGCGTTGAACTGGTCGGCAAGCGCATTCATCCAGCTGGCGCGGCGCTCTTCATTGCGGCCGAACAGGCGGATGCTCTGGATGCCGCGCACCGATTCGAGAAAATGCGTCTGCTGCTTGGCGGCGTGGATGATCTGCTCGGCGGTCGCTTCGCGCAGCGCCTTGAAGATGGCCCAGCGCAGCAGCACATACAGCAGCACCGCGATACAGGCCACGCCGGCCAAGAGCGGGCTGTAGAGCAGCATCATGCCCAGGGTGGCCAGCACCAGCACGCCATCGATGGCGCCTTCGACGAATTGCGTCGTCAGGCTGCGCTGCATGGTCTGGATGGAGTTGAAGCGCGAAACGATGTCGCCCGTGTGGCGCTTCTCGAAGTACGGCAGCGGCAACTTCAGCAAGTGGGCGAAGGCATTGCCCAGCCATTGCAAATTCAAATTGGTGGCCAGCACCGTGGTGATCCACGAGCGCACGGCACCAATCGCCGTCTGTATCAGCACCAGCAGAAAAAAGCCGCAACCGAGTACCGTGATCAGGTCGCGGTCGGCCGCCAGCAGCGCCTCATCGACCAGCCACTGCATATAAAACGGCGCCACCAGCGCGCACACCTGCAAGGCCAGGCCCAGCAGCAGCAGTTGCAGCAGGCCGCGCTTCAAGCCCACCACGCGTCCCATCAGCGACAGCAGGGAAAACTGCTGTTTTTCCTCGGCCTTTTTGAATTCGGCGGTGGGTGTCAGTTCCAGCGCCACGCCCGTAAAGTGTTTCGCCACTTCCGCCAAGGGCAGGCGGCGCTCGCCCACGGCCGGGTCGTGGATCACCGCATGGCTGCCGGAGACGGACTTGAGCACGACAAAATGGTTCAAGTCCCAATGCAGGATGGCGGGCAGCTTCAGCTCGGGCAAATGCTGCATGTCGAGTTTTAAGGGCCGCGTATGCAAGGCCAAGCCCTGTGCCATCGCCATCAGCCCTTTTAACGTCACTCCCTTGAGGGAGACGGAAAAGCGCCGGCGCATGCTGGAAATATCGGTCTGGTGGCCCCAGTAGCTGGCCACCATGCACAGGCAGGCCAGGCCGCATTCGGCCGCTTCCGTTTGCAGCAGGATGGGCAGGCGCTGGCTGCGCCAGAAGGACAGGTGGGCAAGATCAGGAAGGTGCATGAGTATTGGGGAAGATCAATATGGGGGCTTACAGCCGCCCGGAAATGCTGAACAGGGGTTCGAGCACCCATTCATACAGGCGCCGCTGTTCCAGCAGCACGCTGGCGTCGACCAGCATGCCCGACTTCAGGGGCAGGGTTTCGCCATACGCCTGCACGCTCTGGCGCTGCAAGCTCAAGCGGATGCGGTACAAGGGTTCGCCGTTCGTGCCGCTGACGGCGCCCGGCACCGCCAGCTCTTCGGGGCGCAGCGAGGTGCTGGCCACTTCGCGCACGAGCGCCGGATACTGGCCGAATTTCTGGTAAGGATAGGCCTGGTAGCGCAGCAGCACCGTCATGCCCGGCTTGATGAAGCCAACCGAGCGCGACGGCGCGTAGATTTCCGCTTCCAGCTGGGCGCCTTGCGGCAGCACGGAGGCAAGCACGCTGTTGGCCGCCACGGTCTGCCCCAGCTCGGTGGTGATGGCCGTGACCATGCCGTCCTGCGCCGCGCGCACGAGGATTTCGCGGCGCGCCTCGTTTTCCGTCAGGTCCTGCTCGATGGCCGACACATTGCGTTGCAAGCCTTCCGAGTCGCGCTGCGCCTGCACCTGCAAGTCGCGCACGTCGGCTTGCGTGGTGGCCAGGTCGCGCTGGCTAGCCGACTTGATGCGTTGCAGTTCGGCCAGGCGCTGATGCTGGTCCAGCAACTCGGCCTGCTTGTCTTGCAGTTGTGCGGATGAAATGTAATGGGTGGCGTGCAGGTCGCCGTAGCGCTGGTAGGATTGTTCAGCCAGGGTAATGCGGCGCTGCTGCAGCGCGATCTGATCGTCCATGCGGTCGATTTCCGCCGCCAGGTCGCTGGCGCGGCGCTGCCTCGCTGCCATGCGCTGGCGCGATTGCAGGCGCGATTGCTGCAATTCCGCGTCATAGCTGTCGCGCCGGCTTTTCAGCAAGTTCGAGACGACTTGCTGAGGAGCGCCCGCATTGGCGCTGCTGCGCTCGCCCGACAGCACGAACAGCACCTCGCCCGCGCGTACCGCCTGCCCTTCCTTAACGCGCACTGCGGCAATGACGCCTGCCTGACCTGGCAGGATGCGGATGACGCCACTGGTTGGCAACAGTACTCCCTGAGAATTTGCCTTGCGGGTTGTGTTGAAAAAGATGAAAAAAGCGACGATGCCCAGCGCAATGGCCAGGAACAGCCAGGTCAGAAACAGATGACTGAAAGGACGCGCCAGCAGCACTGTGCCGTACTGTTTATTACTGAGAAAGTCGACAGCCTCTTGGCGAAATAGTGATTTGACGAGCGCAATTGGCCTCTCAGCCATGCAAGTATCATTGAATTGATCGTCCAAAATTATTCACTTTTTTCAGAAGTTCCAAAAAATAATCCACAATAAATTTCGTACGATATACTTTAATTATTAGCAACATCATGAAATATTATTTTTCATATCTTGAAAATTTTAAAAAATTAACTAATTTTGGCTAACAAAAATAGAAAATTTATAAATAACAATTAAAATAAAAGAAAATAAACACGTCACAGCCAAATTAATAAAAAATATTTTATTAAAAAAAGTGCCAAGGTCCTTATTTTCGCTTTGAAAAATAGAACTATTCCACACATTACACACCATTATTATTGCAAAAATAGAAAGGGGAGATATTGTTATTTTTGAACCAAATGCAGTTGGAAAAAAATCGAGGCCAATGAAATAAGCATAAATAACAATAAAAATCCAATCCATTTATTTTTATATTTAGCATACATAAATTTCATCCTAAAAATACAAGATTGACATTATAAAAATGGTACTAAAAAATATCGAAACAACACTATTTCACGACTTGATAGGCGATAAATCCGATACCACCACCGATAATGGCCCCACCGACTATACCGACCAAACCAAGTCCAATTCCTGCTCGCAATCCTAGACTCGCACCTCTAGCAATTGCGTAAGTAACCCCCGCAACAGCACCGCCGACAGCCCCTCCTGCAGTTGCATCACCTCGATCACCGCCAGAAACCATCATCACTTCAGCCATAGTTAACGTTTGCATGATGGACCTCCTTTTATTGACTAAACAATCACGTTGAAGAATTAATAATAATGAAATTTCTTTTGTATTTCAAGATGAAGTGATTGATAAAAATCAAGATACCATCCATTACCTCTGCATTAGAAATTTTCATGAAACATGCATAAAAACTACTAAGGAAGCGCTGATCAATTCGGTTTTCTGGCGAGGTTGGCGCGCCAAATGGGCGACCGATGAGCCGTTCAAGCCCATTTTTCGTTCAAGTTGACGCGATGCTTCGCGTCTTTCTGCAAT
>NZ_JBNYXT010000017.1:0-97031 GCF_051380795.1 Janthinobacterium leeuwenhoeki | reverse complement strand
ACGGCGTCACGCTGTCGATCTCGGCCAGGAAGCGGTCGCGCCGCGTCAGTTTCTTCTTGGCGGCGTATTCAAGGTCGGAAAAGCTCTTTTGCATGATTGATGGCGAACAGTCAGGATGCCGTTATTGTCTCAGGTAGGTCCGCCGCAGGGAACGGTGTTTGATGAATAAATCAGTGGCTCCCTAGAGAATCACGGGGACGGCCAGACACTTTCCAGCTACCTTTGAGCTTGCGTTCCATCAAGGCCGGCAAAGTTCTGGCGCCGGGCGCGCTCGTATGGGGCGTCACAAATCCATGAAACTGACAGGCGCCACGTCGACGCGCATGACCGGATACAGATTCAGCCGCTCATCCCACGAGGCGTGGCGGCGGGCGAAAAACTCCAGGCGCGCGCGCGGATTCTTTGCAAACTCGGGCTCGTCGGCCAGCTTCTGCCGGAACTGCGCCGCCAGCGCCGGGTCGGCCGCCAACTGCGCGCGCGCCACATCCTCGGCCACATAGTCCTCCATGTATTCCTTGCGCTCGAACGCCGTGTTGAAGCTGCCCCAGGCCAGCAGCGAGTCAGGCGCGCGCGGCTCGAGCAGCGCCATCACCAGGCGCGCCTTCGGCTGGTTGACGGGCACGTACAGCACGCAGCTATCGACCAGGCGCACTTCCTTCTGCCATTCACCCTGTACCGCCACCGTCTGGCGTCCTTCGAACGACTGCGCGCCAAACTTCACCTGCGTGGCGCGGAAGATTTCCACATTCTGCCGGGAGAGGAAGCCGGTCATTTCATTGTAGGCGATGCCGTGCTGGCGCAACTTGGCACCCACCATCTTCGCCTGCGCGCATGGCACCAGGTAGCCGGCCTTCGGCGCGGTCACCTGCAGGTCAGGCACGATCTCGTCGCGCAGCGGCACGTTCCAGATTTGCGGCGTCTTGTCGTCATAGCGCGTCATCAGCGCGCCTGACACTTCGGACGGCGTGCGCGTATAGGCATAGCCGCGAAATGCGATCATGCGGCTTTTCTCAGTGGTTTTATACGTGAGCGGCAAGGTGCTGCCGGCCATCTGCGCGGCGCGCGCGTCCGCCTCGAGCGCCGTTTGCCGCCACTGCGCTCCATGCTGGGCCACTTGCGATAGCAGCGAGACGATGGTGTTGCGCGTGATGCGCACGCGGGTCGCGTAGTCCTTCCACGAGTGGGTTTCCACCAGTACGCCGAAACGGTTACGCAAGAGGAAATAGCCGTGCGAAAAGCGCGGGTTCGGCGTCGAATCGACAAAACCCGACTGCGGATTGTCTTCTTCGGCAAACGACATGTAGAACGGCTTCGGATCAGAACCCTGCTTTGCCAGGTCGGCCAGCACACCGTCGCGCAGCGCCGTTCCCGCCGCGCGCAAGGCCGCATCGCCCGCATGCACGGGTTCGACCTGGATCGAGATATCGGGTTCAAACTGCGCGCCGTCCGTCACGTGCAAGTCGACATACGCCAGCGGATCCCAGGCGTTCACCAGCGCCAGCATGTGCTGCATCTCGGGCGTATCGGCCTTCATGTATTCGCGGTTCAGATTGTAGTTTTGCGCCGTGCTGCGCCAGCCCATTTCCACGGGACCGCGCTGGTTCGGCCGGTTCCACTGGCCGAAGCGCTCATGGCCGTCGACATTGAAGACCGGCACGAACAGCAGCACCTGCTTGTCCAGCGCGCCAGGCGCTGCCTTGCCTTCCAAAACTTCGCGCAGGGCCAGGAAACCCGCATCCTTGCCGTCGATTTCCCCCGCATGGATGCCGCCCTGTACCAGCAGCACGGGTATCTTGCGCAGCTTGGCCACGTCCGGCGTCAGCGCGCCCGAGTTGGAAACGGCCAGCGCCAGCATGGGGCGGTTTTCCGGCGTGCGGCCAAATTCAAAGCAGCGCACCTGTTTCGGATGGTGGACCTCGAAGCGCCGGCACAAGGCTTCCACTTCCTCGTAGCGGCCCGTACTCTTGAAACCCGAGTACTCGGCCGCCGTCTTCAGGGAAAACAGCCGCATATCGCGCGCGGCATGCGCGTTGACGGCAAACAGGGAAAACACGGCAGCGGACAGCAGGGCATGGCGTAGCATCGGGCTAGCTCCATCAAGAGGGACAAGCGGGCAATTATAGAGGTGCAGTCCGGTAAAAACGCGTTGGCAAATAAAAAAGCCGGAACAGCGTCAGCTGCTCCGGCCTTGCTCTGGCAAGCGTGAACTACGAGCCAAAATGGTAGTTGAATTCGACCCATCCCTGGCGTCCCTGCGGGCTGTAGCTGCCCACCGGGTAGTACGGCCAGCCGCCGCTGTCGTCGCGCTTAATCTTGTCGAACACGTTGTTGACAATCAGCGACAAGGTGGCGCGGTCGTTGATACGGTACACGGTGCTGATGTTGGCCAGCGCCGTCGGCGTCAGGTAGCCCGTACCGGCGCCGTTCGGGATCTTGCCGTAGCGGCTGACCAGCAAGGTGTTCGACCAGTCGCCCGCGCTCCAGTTCACGCTCAGGTTCAGCTTATCGGGCCAATCCATGTTCGTCAGCGATTTCGTCTCGTCGATCTCTTCGTCGCCGACGAATTGCTGCGACTTCTTGCTCAGCACCTTGGCGTAGTTGGCCTTGAAGGCGAAACGGCCGTAGTCTGTCGTGCGCAGCAAATACTTCAGGCTCACGTCGATGCCGCTGCTGCTCTGCTTTGCCGCATTGATCGGATTGACGGTGATGGTCTTGATCTCGCCAGCGCGGTTCAGGGCATTGGCCGCGAAACGCTCGACGCGGCCCAGGGTATCGGCGCAGGTAGGCGAATTGATGTCGAGCTTGCCCAGGCGGCAATCGGCTTCGTCGCGCAGGATCTTGTCGGCACTGAGGTTCGTCACCAGGTCATCGATCTTGATGTTCCAGTAATCGACGGAGACGTCGAAATTGGAACTTGGCGACCAGACGGCGCCCACGCCGAAGGACTTGCCTTTTTCCGACTGCAGGTCGCGGCTGCCATTCTGCACGTAATCGGCGCCCGGCGACTTGCTGGCGAATTCGCACTTGTCGATGGCCTGGCCGGCCGCGTTGCAACGGTAATAATCGGTGGTACTCGAATAGTAGCCGGTACCGCGTGCCTTGTAGATGTAGTTCATGTCCGGCGCGCGGAAGCTGGTGGCATAGTTGGCGCGGAACAGCAGCTCCGGTGCCGGGCGCAGTTCCAGGCCACCGTTGTAGGTGAACTTGCCTTCATGGCGGCCGGCAAAGCTGTAGCGGTCGTAACGGCCGGCCAGGGTACCGGTCAGCTTTTCATGCAGCGGCAGATTCACTTCCGCCCCCAGCGCATAGCGGGTACGCGTGCCGGCCGTGATATCGGACCTGGTGGCGACGTTGAAGTAACCGTCGTTCAGGCGCGCATCGGGCACATTGCTGAAGCCCTGCTTGCCCACTTCGGCGATGGTGGCGATCTTCGCCGCGCCAGCGGGCAGCTGGAACAGGTCGCCATTCGTGGCCAGGCTCAGGGTATTCGTCCAGGCCTTGTCATCGCTATTGGCATTGCCCGTGATGCTGTCGAATTCGGCCGCCGTCACGCGGCGCGACAGGCGGGCCGGATCGGGTGCGTAAATCGGCACGCCGGCAGCGTCGGTGCCCAGTTTTGGTCCCAGGAAGAAGCTGTCGATATTGGCCAGCGCGCGCTGCGTGTGGCTTTCGCTCTTGTACACCGAGGCGTTGTAGTTCGCTTCATACTGCCAGGATGACGTGCCGGGAATGCGGCCCTTGGCGCCCAGCGAGATGGCCGTGGCCAGGTCGTCCCACTTGCGGTTGTAGCGCTCCACGCCGCCCATTTCCTCGGGCGATATATAACGCGTCCACGCTTCGTAGCGATTCGTATTCTGGTTGCGGAAATAGCTGCTGCCCGTCGACGACGACGTCCACGTTGGGCCGCGCGTGTTGTTCTCGGTCGAGTTCTTGCCAATCAGAAAGTCGGCGAACAGGGTCGTTTCCGCCGACAGCTCATAGTTGGCGCTACCGAACACGTTCTGGCTGCGGTTCTTGGTTTGCGTGGTCCAGTAAGTGGGGCCAACTTTCGGGCTGGCGCAATAGCTGCCGTTCTTCGCCTGGTACTTGACGACGCTGCCGCCGAACAAGTCGCCGAACTGATTGCAGGTATCGCCCAGGTCCACGTAGCTGCCGGAGGTGCCCGCTTTTACCACGCGGCGCGACGCGATATTCGTCGGCGTGCCCGAACGGGTAGCCATGAAGTCGCGCTGCAGGCTCGACAGTGGATCGCGCTGGCTCAGCTCCACGCTGAACAAGGTATGCAACTTGTCGAAATTGCCGCCGCCCGTCAGCTGCACGCGCTGGTTGCCGGCGCCGCCACGCGTGGTGCCGCCCGCCTTGACATTGATATCGAAACCTTCCGTCTGTTTTTTCAGGATGACGTTGACCACGCCGGCAATCGCGTCGGAACCATAGATAGCCGAAGCGCCGCCGTTGAGTATCTCGATGCGGTCGACAATGCTAGACGGGATATTCGCCAGGTTGGTGAAGTTGACCGTGCCTTCGTAGGCGACAGGGAAGTCGGCCAGGCGGCGGCCGTTCAGCAGGATCAAGGTGTGGTTCGGGCCCAGGCCGCGCAAGCTGATGGTATTGGCCGACGGCGTGAACGTATTGCCGAAGTCTTCGCCTTGCGTAAAGCCGCTGTTCTGTACCTGGTTGGTCAGCGCATCGAAGACGTTCTTGTACCCTTGCTTGGTGATTTCATCGCCGGTCAGGATGGTGACGGACGATGGTCCCTCCAGGCTGGCGCGGGGAATCCGCGAACCGGTGACCACGACGGCTGGCGGGGTGGCCGCCGGCTGCTGATCCGCTGCGGGCGCTTGCGTTTGCGCGTGCGCCTGCCACGCGGAACCACCCAGGATGGCCAGTACGGCGACGGTGAGCGGTGGTAACTTGAATTGTATAGGCATTTTGCGCTTCTCAAGGTTAGGGAGAAGGCGAAAGATATCAAAATGCCAGCAATTACAGAACGAATGGATTCATCTTTCTATATATCAAAATTGTTATATAGAAAGATTTATGAGCAGGAATCCGCCAGGCGTCGAGGCTGGATCATGGCAGAAACATGCGCCTTAACGACGCATGATGGCAATTTCCTTGTAAGACGGCCGCAACAGGCGCGTGGCCGTGTCGGCCGGACTCTCCATCGAACTCAACAGTCTGATGGCGCCCGTGGCTGGCGTGCAGCTGCCGCTGCTGCGGTAGCGCAGCGCCGCCGCCAGCATGCCTTCGGCCGCGTCGCCCAGCTGGTGCTGGTAATCGTCCGCCACGTCGCAAGTCGGCGCCATGCCATCGGCAAAGTCGCCAAAGCCCTTGGCGTTGACACCCTGGAACTGCACGGCGAAATACGTGGTGCCGCAATTCGGCGTGGGATAGAAACCGTAGGGCTTGCCGCACGTCGTGCCGCCGATCAGGTTGACCTGTACGTCCACGCCACGCAAGCCGTTGATGATGGCTTCGCTGGCCGAACAGGTATTGCCGGTCGTCAGCAAGGTCACCCGTTTGAGCCCCAGCGAGGGCAAGGGCGTGCCCTTGGCGAGGGGATTCGGGCCGCCGAAGCCCTGGCTTTGCGCATGGAACGGCACGGGCGCTTCCGGCCGCGTCTTGTCATTGGCCAGTACCTGCTCGAAGGTCTTGCCGGCAGTGACTTGCGGGCCGGCAATCATGTAAGCGAGTTCACTGGCGACATCCAAGTAACCGCCGCCGTTGTAGCGCACATCGAGCACCAGGTCGCTGATGCCGGCAGCCTGGAAGCGGCGCATGGTCTCGACCAGTTGGCGTTCGGCCACGTTGTTATGCGTATTGAAGGTCAGGTAGCCCACCTTGCCCGTGGGCGTGTCGATGATGCGCTCGTTTTGCACGGCGCTGGTGCTGACCTCCACCGCCGTCAGGCTCACGGAGAGGGGCGCCCCATTGCGGCTGAACGCCAGCGTGTGCGTGCCTTGCGCTGCCGGGAACAGGCCCGCGTTGATGATCTTCACGCTGGCTGTGTCCGCGGCATTGACGAAATCGACGCCATCGACGGTTTGCAGCACGTCGCCGCGCCGCAAGCCCGCCAGTGCCGCCGGCGAGCCTGGCTCGATGATCGAGATCACGGCCTTGCGCGGTGGCGCTTGCCGCGTCATGGCCAGCAGCATGCCGTAGCCCAGTTCCACGCCATTGAGGGAGGCTTCCCATTCGGCCGTCGAATACGTGAAATGGAACTGGTCCTTCGGTTTGCCGGACGCCGTCGTGGCCGTCGTTTTCAGCACATCAAAATACGCCTTGGCCGTGCTGAAGCGTTGCGGCAGGTAGGTGGTCGGCACTTCGCGGTACCACAGATACATTTCATCGATCCAGCTGCGCACCCACGTCTGTTCATCGAGCAAGGTGCCCGGTTTGTCGATGCTGCTGCCGCTGCGCGGCGCCTCGCAGCGGTTCGCCACCGTGGATGAAGCGACCAGCGCCGTGGGGCCCGTCGGCGTCACCGGTGGCACGACGGCCGTGCTGTCGCTGCTGCCTCCGCCTCCGCCGCAGGCACTCAACACAAATACGAGGGTAACAGCGAGGGAGTGAGGGCGCAGGGAAGGCATGACGAACTTTCCGAAAAGAAATTATCGAAAAATTATAATGTGTTTTGCAAACAGGCGTTGTTTTCTTTAACACAAAAAAATGGCGCCCGCAGGCGCCATTGTTACAGCGTAAATTTCACCTCATCACGCCACGGTGGCCGCCACGGGCGCAGCCACGACGGGCGGCAGCGGCATCGGCGCGTTGAAGGCGATCAGCAAACTGGCTTCCTTCTCTTTCGCCGCCTTCAAATGACGCTCCTTCACGTGGCCATAGCCGCGGATGTCTTCCGGGATGCTGGCAATGGCCACGGCTTGCGCCAGCTTGGCCGTCGTCAGTTTCGGCAGCAAACCGCCTACCGTCGCGCGGTATTCAAGAATCAGCGCACGCTCCATCTTGCGCTCGGCCGTATGGCCGAACACGTCGAAGGCCGTGCCGCGCAAGCCCTTGAATTTGGCCAGCACACCGAATGCCTTCTGCATCCACGGGCCGAATTCCTTTTTCACCAGGTGGCCCTGAGCATCTGTTTTCGCCATGATTGGCGGCGCCAGGTGGAACTTGAGCTTGATGTCGCCGTCAAACATGGCGGCGATCTTCGCCTGGAAGGCGCCGTCCGTGTACAGGCGCGCCACTTCGTACTCGTCCTTGTAAGCCATCAGCTTGTAGAAGTAACGGGCCACGGCTTCCGTCAGGCGCAAGTGCGGGCCATTCAGGGCGCTTTCGGCTGCGCGTACCTGTTTGATGAAGTCCAGGTACTGTTGTGCATACGCGCGGTCCTGGTAGGCCGTCAGCAAGGCCACGCGTTTTTCGATGATATCGTCGAGCGTGTCGATGCGCTTGAATTCCACCACCTTGGCTGGTGTCGTCATGCGCACCAGGCTGGCCGTATCGTGGGCGCCGGCGCGGCCCCAGTTGAAGGCGGCCTTGTTGAACGCCACCGAGACGTTGTTCAAGTCGATGGCCTTCATGATGGACGCTTCACTCAATGGCACTTTGCCCTTTTGCCAGGCATAGCCGAGCATGAACATATTCGTCGCGATGGAGTCGCCCATCAGCGCCGTGGCGATCTGGCCCGCGTCGATGAAGTCGACATGGTCGCTGCCGCAGGCCTTTTCAATTTCCATGCGCGCGGAAGCACCGGGGAATTGCCAGTCCGGGTTTTTCACGAAGGCGGCCGTCGACGAGCTGGTCGAGTTGATCATGGCCCAGCTGCGTCCTTCTCCCATGCGCGACAAAGCGTCGCGGCTGGCCGTGACGATCAAATCGCAGCCGATGACGAGATCGGCCGCACCGGTGCCGACGCGGGTCGAGTGGATATCTTCCTGGCGGTCCGCCAGGCGCACGTGCGACATCACGGGGCCGCCTTTTTGCGCCAGGCCGCTCATGTCCAACACGGAACAGCCCTTGCCTTCCACGTGGGCCGCCATGGCCAGGATCTGGCCGACAGTGACGACGCCCGTGCCGCCGATGCCGGTCACTAAAATGCCGAATGGTTCCGCCGTCGAGGGAATGCTTGGCGTCGGCAAGGCCGGTACGGCTGGCGCATCCTTGTCGGCGGCAGCTGCCTTCTTCGGCTTTTTCAGGCCGCCGCCTTCCACCGTCACGAAACTGGGGCAGAAACCCGTCGTGCACGAGAAATCCTTGTTGCAGGACGACTGGTTGATCTGGCGCTTGCGCCCCAGTTCCGTTTCCAGCGGTTCCACCGACAGGCAGTTCGATTGCACGGAACAGTCGCCGCAGCCTTCGCAGACGGCTTCGTTGATGACGGCGCGCTTGGCCGGGTCCGGGTATTCATTGCGTTTCCGGCGGCGGCGTTTTTCCGAGGCACAGGTCTGGTCGTAGATCATGGCCGACACGCCGGGCATGTCGCGCAGTTCGCGCTGCACGTCCATCAGTTCCGAACGGTGGCGCACGGTGACGCCTTCCGCCCAGGCGTAATCGTCCGGATACTTTTCCGGTTCGTCCGTGACGACGATGATGGGGCCGACGCCTTCGGCGGCGATCTGGCGCGAAATGATGGCCGGCGACAGGGGGCCGTCGAATTCCTGGCCGCCCGTCATGGCCACCGCATCGTTGAACAGAATCTTGTAGGTGATGTTCACCTTGGCCGAGACGGCGGCGCGGATGGCCAGGATGCCCGAGTGGAAATACGTGCCGTCACCGAGGTTGGTAAATACGTGCTTTTCATTCGTGAACGGCGCCTGCCCCACCCACGTGACGCCTTCGGCGCCCATATGGGTAAACGTCGACGTTTCGCGGTCCATCCACAGCACCATGTAGTGGCAGCCGATACCGGCCAGCGCGCGCGAGCCTTCCGGCACCTTGGTCGAGGTATTGTGCGGGCAGCCGGAGCAGAAGAACGGCGTGCGGTCCTTTTGCGGATCGGGTTTCACGCTGATCGCTTTCAGCACATTCTCTTTGGCTTCCAGGTAGGCGATGCGTTCTTTCACGCGCTGCTCGACGGGGTGGCCCGCGTAGTAGCGCGAAATGCGGCTGGCAATCGCGCGCGCGATCATGGCCGGGTTCAGCTCATACGTGGCCGGCAGCAGCCAGTCGCCATGACCGGTGCCCTTCTGGTTGCTCCATTCGCCCGTGTCGTCGAACTTGCCGACCACGCGCGGACGCTCGCCATCCTTCAGGTTGTACAGTTCTTCCTTTAGCGCGTATTCGAGAATCTGGCGCTTTTCTTCCACCACGAGGATCTCGTCGAGGCCCTTGGCGAATTCGTGCACACCGTCCGCTTCCAGCGGCCAGGTCATGCCGATCTTGTACAGGCGGATGCCGATGTCGGATGCCGTTTGCTCATCGATGCCCAGATCAGCCAGCGCCTGGCGCGTGTCCAGGTAGGATTTGCCGGCCGTGATGATGCCGATGCGCGCCTTCGGGCTGTCCCAGATGATTTTATTGAGCTTGTTGGCACGCGCATACGCCAGCGCCGCATACCATTTGTAGCTATTCATGCGAACTTCTTGTTCCAGCACCGTGTCGGGCCAGCGGATGTTCAAACCACCGGCCGGCATCTCGAAGTCGGTGGGCAGCACGATCTGCACGCGGTCCGGGTCGAAATCGACGGCGGCGCCCGACTCGATGATGTCGGTCACGCATTTCATCGACACCCACAGGCCCGTGTAGCGGCTCATGGCCCAGGCATGCAAGCCATAATCGATGTATTCCTGCACCGACGACGGGTACAGCACGGGGATGCCGCAAGCGTTCAGGATATGGTCGGACTGGTGCGCGGTGGACGAGGATTTGGCTGCATGGTCGTCGCCGGCCAGCACCAGCACGCCGCCATGCTTGGCGGAACCGGCGTTATTGGCGTGCTTGAAGACGTCGCCGCAGCGGTCGACGCCAGGGCCCTTGCCGTACCACATGCCGAACACGCCATCGTATTTCGCGTCTTCGAACAGATTCGTTTGCTGCGTGCCCCAGACGGCCGTGGCGGCCAGGTCTTCGTTCAGGCCCGGGTGGAATTTGACGTGGTGTTCATCGAGGTATTTCTTGGCCTTGATCGCCGTCATGTCGACAGACGTCACAGGCGAACCGCGGTAACCGGTAATGTAGCCGGCCGTATTCAGGCCAGCCTTCAGATCGCGCTCGCGCTGCAACATGGGCAGGCGGATCAGCGCTTGCGTGCCCGTCATGAAGGCGCGGCCACGCTCCAAGGTGTATTTGTCGTTCAGGGAAATTTCAGACGCGTGCGCGCCCGGCTCAAGACTCGAGCCCTTGATAGCTGCATTCATTACTTGTCTCCATTATTCTCTGTGCTACGCGTGCAAAGTCGGTTGAACTCACACGTACCGGTGGCGCTTTGTAAGCATGCCGGTGCGGAAAAATGACTTGTTTGTCGTAGACTACCACAGGAATGCGCACAGTTCTTTGCTGCGCTGCACTCCCGTGTTCTTACCCTTTTGTGGCTTTTTAGGCATGTCGGATTACGCTACGCTAATCCAACCTACCGGGCTGGGGCCAGTCATGTAGGTCGGCTTAGCCGGAACGGCGTAAGCCGACAAACAGCAGCCCCCAGCTTACGCAGCGCTTGTATCTTTCAGCACGCCGCGCTTGATCTGGTCCAGCTCGATCGATTCGAACAGGGCGCGGAAATTGCCTTCACCGAAGCCCTGGTCGCCCTTGCGCTGGATGATCTCGAAGAAGATCGGCCCGATCACTGTCTGCGTGAAAATTTGCAGCAACAGTTCGCGTTCCGTTTCCGTGCTGTGGCCATCGATCAGGATGCGCAGGCGGCGCAGTTCTTCCAGCTGCTCGCCATGGTTCGGCAGGCGGCGGTTGACCAGCTCATAGTAAGTTTCAATCGTATCCTGGAAATCGATACCCGTGTCGCGCATGCCTTGCACGGAAGAGTAGATATTGTCCGTGCCCAGCGCGATGTGCTGGATACCTTCGCCATGGTACTGGTCCAGGTATTCGGCGATCTGCGACTTGTCATCCGACGATTCATTGATCGGGATGCGGATCTTGCCGCAGGGCGAAGTCATGGCCTTCGATTTGAGGCCCGTCAGCTTGCCTTCGATGTCGAAATAGCGCACTTCGCGGAAGTTGAACAGGCTTTCATAGAAGCTGGCCCATTCCTTCATGCGGCCACGGTGCACATTGTGCGTCAGGTGGTCGATATACGTCAGGCCATGGCCAACCGGGTTGGCGACGGCGCCGGGAATGGCGACGAAGTCGACGTCATAGATGCTGATGTCGCCGATGCCGCCCGGTGCGGCCGCGTCCGGCTTGTCGGCGCCCTTGCCGCGCCAGCGGTCGACGAAGTACAGCAGCGAATCGCCCACGCCCTTGATGGCGGGAATATTCAGCTCCATCGGACCCGTTTTATTGTCGAAACCCCAGGCGCCCAGTTCCAGCGCGCGGCGGTAGACGAAGGCCGCGTCGTCGACGCGAATGGCGATGGCGCACACGGACGGGCCGTGATGGCGGGCAAAACGCTGCGCGAAAGAATCTTGTTCGGCATTGATGATGAAATTGATGTCGCCCTGACGGTACAGGGTCACATCCTTGTGGCGGTGGCGCGCGATGGCCGTGAAGCCCATGTTCTCGAACAGCTTGCCCAATGCTTTTGGGTCTGGTGCTGCATACTCGACGAACTCGAAACCATCGGTACCCATCGGGTTATCCCAAGGCTGAAATTGCATGATGTCTCCTCCAAGAAGTAGCGCACAGTATAGGCGTGGGTCACGGGCATTAAATGCCAAAGATCTCCCGAACAATCATGATTTGCGCAATAATATTGCGTGAAACAAGAACCACCGGAGGAAGCATGAGCAAAATTACGCTGGATAAAACGGATCGCAAGATCCTCGCCGTCCTGCAGGCCGACGGCCGCCTGTCAAATCAGGACGTGGCCGAACAGGTCAGCCTGTCGCCGTCGCCATGCTTGCGCCGCGTCAAACGGCTGGAAGAAGCGGGCGTCATCCGCCAGTACGTAGCCCTGCTGGACCCGGAAAAGATCGGCCTGGGCTTGCTCGCCTACGTGAACGTGCGGCTGGAAAAGCACAGCGACGCCACGGCCCACAGCACGGCGCGCGTGCTGGCGCCCAACCTGGTGACGAATACCTCGCCGCGCGCCGACTTCGCCGTGGCCGTGGCGCAATGGCCGGAAGTGGTGGCCTGCTATGCGATGACGGGCGAAATGGATTATTTATTGCGCGTACACGTGGAAGACATGGAGCACTTTTCACGCTTCATGATGGCGACCCTGCTGCGCCACCCGGCCGTGCTGGACGTCAAATCGAGCTTTGCCTTGCAGCGCATCAAGGATACGACGGCCCTGCCCCTACTGTAATTACTCTGCTGGCGGCGGGGGTGCAGGTGCCACTGGCTTCTTGCGCCCCGGCAAGCGATCCCACAGTTTGAATGCGGCGCGCGCGTTCGCCTTGAACGTGTAGTCGAACATGGCAAACTGCTCCTGCACGGCTTCCTGCAGCATGCTGGTCGGGTTCGGCGGCAATAGTTTCAAATAGGCATCGGCTTCGCCATAGTCGCGCTGAATTTCCATGCCCGCCTTCTTGGCGATATGCATCATCGTCTTGTTGGACGACAAACAATGCATGTACAGGGTATCGACATCGTTGTTGCGGCAGTGTATCGCCGCCCGCTCGAACAGTTTCGAGCCCACGCCCATGCCGCGCATGGATTTCGACACGGACACGCCAAACTCGGCCACCTGCTCCTTGTCTGTCACGACACTTTTCGCCGGCGACTTGTCCTTAGGCGCGAACGCCAGATGCCCCACGCCCACCAGCTTGAACAGGCTGTTATAGACGCCATAAATCATGTCGCGCGAGAAATCCATCTTCTGCACGTACTGCGCCACCAGTTCATCGGGCAAGGCGCTGCCGAAGCGCAGCAAACGGTCGCTTTTCTCCAGATTCAAGAAATGCTTCATCATGCGGCGCCGGTCGCGCTCATGCAACTGCTTGACGAGCACGCTCGGACGCCCGCCGCCGCTACGGCTGAGCCAGCGGCGAAACGGGTTTTGAAACAGCTTGGGTAAGGTCACGTCGACTCCTGGAGGCGGTGCTGCGGCACGTCAGGCCGGTATTGTGCAGTGCAACATTGTGACGCCATTGTAGCCTATTCCCACCATTCAAGCCTGGGCCAGGAATGCTTGCACGGCCGCCACCCGCGCCGCATGGATGACTTCGGGGATGCGTTTCGGCTCCGTACAACCTTGCGCCAGGGCGCCCGCATTCACGCCACGCGCCGCGTCCAGCCCGCCCTGCAGCCGTGCCGCCGGCGCAAAGTCCCCCGCGACCAGCCCGTCGCAAGCCACCGCTTGCAGCATTTGCGCGAAGCGCTGCGGCTTGCGCCAGCCGTCACAGCGTTCGCACAAGGCGACGATGGCTTCGGCTTTCAATTCCAGCGCGCCATTGATCTGCTCCAGCTCGCGCGCCGCCATGACGGCCAGCTCGCGGCACTCGTTGGGCACGCGCAGGCGCTCGCTCAGTTGCTCGATGGCATCCTTGCTCATGTGCAGCATCAAGGCAGCGAAGCGCACGGGCAAATCATGACCTTGCGCGGCGGCATGGTCGATGACCTGCAGCAAGCGCTCATTGATAGTGATTTCCCCCATGATGCGCGCCAGGGCGCCGCATTCCTGCAGCACCGTCAGCATGCGCGACGGCCGCGCTTCCATCAATCCTTTCGCCACTTCCTGCCATACGCGCTCGGCCACCAGGGCGTCGACTTCGCCGTCCTGTACCATCCGGCGCATCAGGTCCATGGTGGCCGGTGCCACCGTAAAAGCGTCGAAACGGGCGGCAAAGCGGGCCAGGCGCAAGATGCGCACGGGGTCTTCGCCAAACGCATCGGAAACGTGGCGGAAGATTTTGTTGCGAATATCCTCGAGGCCGCCGAATGGGTCGGTCAGGCTGCCGTCTTCGGCGCGGGCGATGGCGTTGATGGTGAGATCGCGCCGCACCAGGTCTTCTTCCAGCGTGACGTCGGTCGCCGTATGGAAGACAAAGCCCCGGTAGCCGGGCGCCGTCTTGCGCTCCGTGCGGGCCAGCGCGTATTCCTCCTGCGTCTTCGGGTGCAGGAACACGGGGAAATCCTTGCCGACGGGGCGAAAGCCCTGGCGCAGCATGTCTTCCGGCGTGGCGCCGACGACGACGTGGTCGTGGTCTTTCACGGGCAAGCCCAGCAGTTGGTCGCGCACCGCGCCACCGACCGTGTAAATCTTCATAACACTCTTTTCTTAATCAGGTAATTCCGCGTCGTGCTTAGGTGCGACTTCCGTCTCAGCCAGCGCTTCCGTGATCCAGCGGGCCACGGCCGGGTGTGCCTGCACGCGCTCGCAATACGCGTTCAGCGCCGGCGCCAGACTCACGCCATAGGTGCGGAAACGCATGACGACGGGGGCGAAATACGCATCGGCGATGGAAAAATCGCCAAACAAGAACTGGTGGTGGCCAAAGCGCGACAGACACTCTTCCCAGATTTCGCTGATGCGGCCAATGTCGGCCTGCGCGGCGGCCGTGCGGCCACGTCCCGGCAACTTGGCCTTGATATTCATCGACATATCCGTGCGCAAGCCGGTAAAACCGGAATGCATTTCCGCGCAGACACAACGCGCCATGGCGCGCGCGGCCACGTCTTGCGGCCACATGTGTTTGTCAGGAAACTGCTCGGCCAGGTATTCGCAGATGGCCAGGCTATCCCAGATGGTGATCTCGCCCGCCAGCAGCACGGGTACCCGGCCGCAGGCCGAATACTCGGCAATTTTGGTCGCCGTGTCGCTCTGGTCGAGCAGCACGCGCACTTCCTGGAACGGGATGCCGAAAGCCGTCATGGCCACCCACGGGCGCATCGACCACGACGAATAATTCTTGTTGCCGATGATGAGGGTCAGGCCAGGCTCGCGCGCGGCGGCCAGGGTTTGCGTCAGACTGGGATCAAGGATGGTCGTTTGCATGGTCAGGTATCAAAGGTATGGTTCAAGGCAAGTCGGCCGCGATGGCGCCGTTTTTCGGTCCCACGGTACCCAGGCGCGCTTTCAGCGACTGCGGGCGCTTCTCGAACAAGGCCGCATAATAGGTGGCATTGGCCATCACGTTTTTCACGTAGCCGCGCGTTTCCGTGTAGGGAATGATCTCGGCAAAGACGGCGCCTTCCAGCGGCCGTGTCATGGTGGCGCGCCAGATGCGCAAGCGCCCCGGCCCCGCGTTGTAGGCGGCGCTGGCCAGCACTTGCGAACCGTCGAGGCCACCAAGCACCATGTTCAGGTAATTCGTGCCCAGCAAGACGTTGGTGCGCACATCGCTCAAGGTTTCCGTGACGAAATCCGTCAAACCGATCTTCTTGGCAACGTAACGGGCAGTCGACGGCATCACCTGCATCAGGCCGGATGCGCCCACATGCGACTGCGCATCCATGATGAAGCGCGATTCCTGGCGGATCAAGCCATACACCCAGGCTTTATCCAGGCCCAGCGTTTGCGTGGCCGGGTGCATGACGTCGTCGTGCGGCGTCGGATAGCGTTGCGTGTAGTCCACTTCCAGGCGCGTGCGGTCCGAGGTGTTGACCATGCGGTCGAGCACATTGTTCTGGCGCGCAAATTCCGCAGCTGCCAGATGTTGCCTATCCGTCATCGAACGCAATTCCCAGTTCCACTCGCGCGTGCCTTCGAAGCGCAGGCGCATGTTGAAGAATTTCAAGGCCCGCTGCAAGCCCGGGTTGGCGGCCATGGCGGCGATTTCCATGGGTGAAATCGGCTGGCCCGGCGGCGGTAACACCAGATGGTTGCCCAGCTCTTCATTGGCCAGCAAGCCATAGAAATTCGACTGCTCGGAAATCGTGCGATACAGGGTGTCGGCTTGCGCATTCGGACGGCCCGGCGTTTCCGCCTGCTGCGCGCGCGCCAGCCAGTAGACCCAGGTGGGATCCGCGCGCAAGGATGCCGGCATGGCCTGGATGGACGACTTCACCACGGGCCAGTTGCCTTCACGCAAGGCGATACGCGTTTTCCACTGCATCTGCTCCTGGGTCAATGGCGCACCATTGGTCTTGTGCCAATATTCAAACGCTTCCGGCGCCAGCGCATACGACGCTTGCAAGGCCAGGCTGGCCCAGCCGATGGCTTGCTCCTGCGGCGTCAGCTGCGCACTCGCCTTTTGCAGGGCCACCACGCCCAGCTTCAAGGTGCTTTTCGCCATACGGCCCACAGCCACCAAGTACATTTCGTGGTCGGCGCGACTTGGTCCCGGGCCCTTGGCCAGCACCAGCGCCGGCAAATCGATGGCTTGCGCCATCTTCGCGTCGGAGGCGCCCAGCAGCAGCGCGATGCGGCGCGCCGGGCCCGTGGCGTTGGTCTGGCCCGCCAGGCGAATCTGCGCCCACAGGTCGTTCGTGTCGAACTGGCCATTTTGCGCCAATGCCGCGATCAGGCTGCCGCACGCTTCGCCATAGCCAGGTGGCGAGACGAGCAGGTTGCGCGCCTCGGACGCCACGTTCTGGCCCTTGGCGGAGCGCGACATCAGCGCGTAGCACTTGAGCTGGGTGTCGTCGTCGAGGGCGAATTGCGGATATTGCTCATCAAACACGACCCAGTCGCGCTTGCGGCCCAGTTCCAGCAGCCAGTCGTTGCGGAAACGGTCGGCGATGGCGCTGCCCTTGTAACGGTTCAGGTAATCGCGAAATTGCGCCTCGCTCAGCTGTTTGATGCGCGGTTTCAGCCGATAATAGTCAACATACGATGGAATCTGGTAATTCGTCAGGCGCCCCGCATAAAAGTCGGCTTTTTCGACGTCATCCTTGCGCGCGGCGTCGCGCAGCAGCAGGAAGGCATCGTCCTCGCTGCGCGTGTCGGGGGCGGCAGGCGTTGCGGTAGCCGATACCTGGGCCAGGGCGGCCAGGGGAGACAAGGCCGATGCAACACACAGCATCGTGCCGGCAATCCATTTCAGTGGGGAAATCAATGTACGACTCTCAATCTTAACTTGATGGTGATATGAATAGCGACCCTAGAATAACATGCGATCCGGCTACACGGCCACCCATTGCGCCAGCGGAAAAAGCTGGCTTGCGCAAAGCCTTGCTGGCGACCCGGCGCGCCCTGCCCGACGCCACGCGAGTAACGTGGGATGCCGCCATCGCGCAGCGCCTGCTCGACTGGTGCGCGCAGGAAAACATCGAGGAGCTGGGCGTGTACTGGCCCCTGCATGGCGAACCGGACTTGCACGGCGCGTATGCGCAGCTGGCCGCGCGCGGCGTGCAATTAAGCTTGCCGGTAGTGCTGGAAAAGCATGCGCCGCTGGCCTTTTCTGCCTGGACGCCAGGTGAGCCTATGGTGAAAGATGGCATGGGCGTGGCCGTGCCGGCCCAATTGCGCCTGCGCCCGGCGCCCGCCACCCTGCTGGTGCCCTGCCTGGGGTTTAATATGGAACGGTATCGCCTCGGCTATGGCGGCGGCTATTACGACCGCACCCTGGCGGCCACGCCGCGTCCGCGCACCCTGGGCATCGCCTATGCCTGCCTGGCGGCCAGCTTTCCCAACGGCGAATACGACATCGCCCTCGATCACATCATGACCGAGGGCGATCTGCTCTAACGCATCAGAACGGTTTATTTCACCAGGCGCTGCCACAGTGCGGTAGTGGGCGCCGCCTGGTTCATGCTATAGAAATGCAAGCCTGGTGCGCCGCCTTCCAGCAAGCGTTCGCACAAGCCCGTCACCACGTCCAGGCCAAAGGCCTTGATGGACGCGCTGTCGTCGCCGAAGCTGGCCAGTTTCAAACGCACCCAGCGTGGAATTTCCGCGCCGCACATGTCTGAAAAGCGCATCAGCTGTGTGTAATTCGTGATCGGCATGATGCCGGCCACGATAGGCACGTTGATGCCCATCTTCTGTGTCTGCTCGACAAACTGGAAATACGCATCGGCATTGTAAAAGTACTGGGTGATGGCCGCATCAGCGCCGGCCTGCACCTTGCGCGCGAACGCGTTCAAGTCGTCCTGCGGCGAACGCGCTTGCGGGTGCACTTCCGGATAGGCCGCCACTTCGATATGGAAATGGTCGCCCGTCTCGGCGCGGATGAATTCCACCAGCTCGTTGGCGTAGCGGAATTCGCCCGAAGCGCCATAGCCGCTGGGCAAGTCGCCGCGCAAGGCGACGATGCGGTTCACGCCGGCCGCCTTGAAGTCGGCCAGCACGGCGCGGATCGATTCGCGCGAGCCACCGACGCAAGACAGATGGGGTGCGGCCTGTTCGCCGGCCGCCAGGATCTCGCGCACGGTGTCCAGGGTGCCTTGCTGCGTGGTACCACCGGCGCCAAACGTCACCGAGAAATACTTCGGATGCAATTCAGACAACTTGACACGCGTGGCGCGCAGCTTTTCCGCCCCTTCCGGGGTTTTCGGCGGGAAAAACTCAATACTGAAATTATGCTTTTCCATCGTCATTACTCAAAAGTAAGGTCGACAGGGCCCAGGAAATGATGCTGTACAGAATGGCACCACCCACGGCAGACCAGAAACTGGCGACATGGAAACCACCGATCACCTGCGCTACCAGCCAGAACAGGAAGCCGTTGATGATCAGGATGAACAGGCCCAGCGACAAAAACGTCACGGGCAGGGTCAGCAAAATCAGCAAAGGACGGATCAGCGCATTGACCAGCCCCAGCACGGCAGCGGCCAGCAGCGCGGTCCAGCCGCTGCTCATCGTCACCGAGTGCATCAGATATGGGACGGCAAACAGGGCTGCCGCATTGATAAACCAAATCAGTAGCAAACGCATTTCTCTAGCCTGTCAAAAGTAGGGTCAGGCCGGCGGCGGGCGCCGGCCCTCAGAGGGTGAGTTACAGCCCCGGACTACCGATTAATAGCGGTAGTGCTCTGGCTTATAGGGGCCTTCTTGACGCACGCCGATGTAGTCGGCTTGCTCTTGCGTCAGTTCCGTCAGCTGCGCATTCAACTTTTTGAGTTGCAAACGGGCGACTTTTTCATCGAGGTGTTTTGGCAGGGTGTACACGCCGACCGGGTAGTTGGCCGTGTTCGCGTACAGCTCGATCTGGGCGATCGTCTGGTTGGCGAACGACGAGCTCATCACATACGACGGGTGGCCCGTGCCGCAACCGAGGTTGACCAGGCGGCCTTCGGCCAGCAGGATGATGCGGCGGCCCGACGGGAAGATGATGTGGTCGACTTGCGGCTTGATGTTTTCCCACTCGTATTGCTTCAACGAAGCAACGTCGATTTCATTGTCGAAGTGACCAATGTTGCAGACGATGGCCTGGTCTTTCATGCGCGTCAGGTGATCGTGCGTGAGGATGTGATAGTTGCCGGTGCAAGTCACGAAGATGTCGCCATGTTCGCAGGCGTAATCCATGGTCACCACGCGGTAGCCTTCCATCGCCGCCTGCAGTGCGCAGATCGGATCGACTTCCGTCACCCATACTTGCGCCGACAGGGCGCGCATGGCTTGGGCAGAACCCTTGCCGACATCACCGTAACCAGCGATGACGGCCACTTTACCGGCGATCATCACGTCGGTGGCGCGCTTGATGCCGTCGACCAGGGATTCGCGGCAGCCATACAGGTTGTCGAACTTCGATTTCGTGACGGAATCGTTCACGTTGATCGCAGGGAAAGCCAGCTTGCCTTCCTTGTGCATTTGATACAAACGGTGCACGCCGGTGGTGGTTTCTTCCGTCACGCCCAGGATTTCCGGCAGACGCTTCGAGTACCAGGTCGGATCGACCAGCAAATGCCGCTTGATCGAGTTGAACATGCAGATTTCTTCTTCCGAACCGGGATTCGCCAGCACCGACAGGTCGGTTTCCGCGCGCACGCCCAGGTGCAGCAGCAGGGTGGCGTCGCCGCCATCGTCGAGGATCATGTTCGAGTAGACAGCCTTGCCGTCCGCGTTCGGCCATTCGAAGATGCGGTGCGTGTATTCCCAGTAGTCGTCCAGCGACTCGCCCTTGACGGCGAACACAGCCGTGCCGGCGGCAGCGATGGCGGCGGCAGCGTGATCTTGCGTGGAGTAAATGTTGCACGATGCCCAACGCACTTGCGCGCCCAGTGCTTCCAGAGTCTGGATCAGCACGGCGGTCTGGATGGTCATGTGGATGGAACCGGTGATGCGCGCGCCTTTCAAAGGCTGCGCTGCCGCGAATTCTTCGCGGATGGCCATCAGGCCAGGCATTTCCGTTTCAGCAATCTTGATTTCTTTGTCGCCCCATGCGGCCAGAGTGATATCGGCGATGGTGTAGTCGTGTTGCGATTTGAGTACGGCGTTCATCACGCCCTCCTTTCAGTTGAAAAAGGTACGTGAGCGCAGTTGCAGGATATTCCGAGCCTGGCGAATTTCTTCGTCGCAACGCTCCTCGGACAATGGATTTTAACAGCGCCAAGGCCGCTGCGCCAGCCAAATTCGCCATACTTGCTACGTTACAACATCCAACCGCCCATAAAAAAAGCGCCCGTGGCCAGCTGGCCGGGGCGCTTTTCTTGCAAGCGGGCTAGATTACTTCAGGCCGGCGGCGTCGCGCAGCAGGGCGACCTTGTCGGTGCGCTCCCACGTGAATTCCGGCTCTTCGCGGCCGAAGTGGCCGTAGGCGGCGCTCTTCTGGTAGATCGGGCGCAGCAGGTCGAGCATTTGCACGATGCCTTTTGGACGCAGGTCGAAGTGCGCCAGCACCAGCTTGGCGATTTCCGCATCGGGAATCACGCCCGTGCCTTCCGTGTAGACGGTGATGTTGATCGGCTTGGCCACGCCGATGGCGTAGCTGACCTGCACCTGGCATTGGCGCGCCAGGCCGGCGGCGACGATGTTTTTCGCCACGTAACGGGCCGCGTAGGCTGCCGAACGGTCGACTTTCGAAGGATCCTTGCCCGAGAACGCGCCGCCGCCGTGCGGGGCTGCGCCACCGTAGGTATCGACGATGATCTTGCGCCCGGTCAAGCCGCAATCGCCTTGCGGACCGCCGATGACGAAACGACCCGTCGGGTTGACGAGGAATTTGGTCTCGGTCAGCCATTCGCGCGGCAGGATAGGCTTGATGATCTCTTCGATCACGGCTTCTTCGATCTGCTTGTGCGAAATTTCCGGCGCATGCTGGGTCGACAGCACGACCGTGTGCACGCCGACGGGACGGCCATCGACGTAGCGCAGGGTCACTTGCGATTTTGCATCCGGACGCAGCCACGGCAGACGGCCATCCTTGCGCAGCTGCGACTGGCGCTCTACCAGGCGGTGCGCGTAGTGAATGGCGGCAGGCATCAGCTCGGCCGTTTCATCGCAGGCGTAACCGAACATCAAGCCCTGGTCGCCAGCGCCTTGATCCAGGTCAATGCCTGCACCTTCATCGACGCCTTGCGCGATGTCCGGCGACTGCTTGTCGTAGGCCACCAGCACGGCGCAACCCTTGTAGTCGATGCCGTATTCCGTGTTGTCGTAGCCGATGCGTTTGATGGTTTCGCGCGCAACTTGAATATAATCCACATTGGCGTGCGTGGTAATCTCGCCAGCCAGCACCACCAGACCGGTGTTGCACAGGGTTTCGGCAGCCACGCGGGCGGTCGGATCCTGGGTCAGGATGGCGTCAAGGATGGCGTCGGAAATTTGATCGGCAACCTTGTCGGGATGGCCTTCCGAAACGGATTCGGAAGTGAAGAGATAGTCGTTTGACATTGCAAGCTCCTGATTACTATGTGAATGTTCTGTCGCAGTAAAGAGGATTTTGCCTGCGACGCTTTAGCGATATTTATATTCCGCTTCGCAAGTTGTCTATTAACTCAGCGGTTACTACATACGTGGTATTTTACGCTTCTTAAAAAATTTTGGCACGGCAACACGCCATTCTTGGAAACAGCTTATACATGTTAGTCCCAATTTTCCGCTTCTTGTCCCTCTTTCCCCTGCCCGTCCTGCATGCCCTGGGCGCTGCGCTCGGCTGGGTGATTTACGCCATTTCTCCGTCCTACCGCCGCCGCATGCGCGAGAACATGCAAGGTGCGGGGTTTTCGCAACACTTGCACGCGGCCGTGGCCGAAGCAGGCAAGAGCGTGCTGGAACTGCCCTTCATCTGGTGCGCGCCGGCCGGGCGCGTGGCGCGCCATGCGACTGTGGAAAACTGGGAACTGGTGGAAAAAGCCCTGCAGCACGGCCGTGGCATCGTCTTCCTGACGCCGCACCTGGGCTGCTTTGAAATCGTCGCCCAGCAAATCGCGCTGCGCACGCCGCTCACCGTGATGTACCGCCCGCCCAAGCGCGCCGCCTTGAAACCCTTGATCGAAGGGGCCCGCGCGCGCGAAAACCTGATGCTGGCGCCGGCCAATATGTCGGGCGTGCGCATCTTCGCCAAATGCCTGAAAAAAGGCCAGCCCATCGGCCTGCTGCCGGACCAGGTGCCGCAGGAAGGCGAAGGCGTGTGGGCCGATTTCTTCGGCCGTCCCGCCTACACCATGACCCTGCCGGCCAAACTGGCACAGATGGGCGGCGCCGAAGTCATCATCACCTACGCCGAACGCCTGCCGGGCGGGCGCGGCTATATCGTGCATTTCGTGCCTTTCACCGAGTCGCTGGCCAGCACCTCGGCCGAACAGGCGCGCACCATCAATGCAGCCATGGAACAATTGATCGCGCGCAGCCCGGCGCAATACCTGTGGAGCTACAACCGCTATAAAGTGCCGCGCGGCGCGCCGCCGCCCACGCCCGCCACGCCGGATGCCGCCGGGGAGCAGGCATGAGACTGCTGATCGCCTTCATGTGGTTGCTGCACTGGCTGCCCTTGCCCATCCTCGGCCGTTTCGGCGTGGCCGTCGGCAGCCTGCTGTTCATCGCCATGCCCAAGCGGCGCGACATCGCCCTGACGAATCTGCGTCTGTGCATGCCGGAGTTGACGGAAAAGCAGCGCGTGACCCTGGCGCGCCAGCATTTCCAGGCGTATTCGCGCAGCGTGTGGGAACGCAGCATCCTGTGGTGGTCGTCGGAAGCGCGCCTGAACCGCCTGATTAAAAAGGTGCCCGCCTTCCCGGGCCAGCAGATCGCGGCCAAGCCGACCATCTTGCTGTGTCCGCACTTCGTCTGCCTCGACGTGGCCGGCGCCGCCACGGCCATGGAAATTTCCGCTTCCTCGATGTATGTGCAGCAAAAGAACGCCGCCTTCGACCAGGCCTTGCGCAACGGCCGTTCGCGCTTCAAGCCGCCCAAGCTGTTTACGCGCCAGGACGGCATCAAGACGATTTTGCGCGCGCTGCGCGACGGCTTACCGTATTTCATGCTGCCGGACATGGATTTCGGCGAGAAGGATGCGGAATTCGTGCCCTTCTTCGGCGTGCCCGCCGCCACCCTGACGGCCACGGCGCGCCTGGCGCTGGCCGCCAAGGCGCAGGTGATTCCCGTCATCGCCACTTTTTTGCCCAACTACCAGGGCTGGCAAGTGACCTATTACCCGGCCTGGGACGATTATCCGGGCGACGACATCACGGCCGCCACGCGCCGCATGAACGCATTCATCGAAGAGCGCGTGCGCGAAGCACCGGCCGAGTATTTCTGGACGCACAAGCGCTTCAAGACGCGTCCGGAAGGTGAAGCGTCGTTCTATAACCAGCACAAGTGATACGGCAGAACATGAAACTTCAATTTACCAAGATGCACGGCGCCGGCAATGACTTCATCGTCATCGACGCCATCCATCAAGATATCGACTTCACGCCGGCCCAGTGGCAGCGCCTGGCCGACCGCCGTTTCGGCATCGGCGCCGACCAGATCCTGGTGGTGGAAAAACCGCGCCTGCCCGGCTGCGACTTCCGCTACCGCATCTATAACAATGATGGCGGCGAAGTCGAGCAATGCGGCAACGGCGCGCGCGCCTTCGTCAAGTTCGTCAGCGAGAAAGGCTTGTCTAGCAAGGACAGCATCCGCGTGGAAACCATGGCCGGCATCATCGCGCCCCGCCTGGAAGCGGACGGCAGCATCACGGTCGACATGGGCGCGCCCGTGCTGGAACCCGCGCTGGTGCCGTTCGATGCGGCTGGCCTCGACGGTGTAGCGCAAGGCAATGACACCTTGTGGCCGCTGGACCTGGCGCTACCGGGCCAAACGTCTCCCGTGCTGGTGTCCGTCGTCTCGATGGGCAATCCGCATGCCGTGCAAGTGGTCGACAATGTCGATGCGCAAGACCTGGAACAATCGGGCCCGTTGATCGAGCACCACCCGCGCTTTCCCCGCAGGGTCAACGCCGGCTACATGCAGATCGTCGACCGCCATCACGTGAAACTGCGCGTGTTTGAACGGGGTGCGGGCGAAACCCTGGCGTGCGGCACAGGCGCCTGCGCCGCCGCCGTGGCGGGCATCTTGCGCGGCTTGCTGGATACTCCCGTGCGCATCAGCGCGCGCGGCGGCGAACTGTCGATCGCCTGGCAAGGCCCCGGCCATCCCGTGTTGATGACGGGCCCGGCCGTGACAGTGTTCGAAGGCACGATCGAGCTGTAGACGGGGAAAAGTGAGAAGTAAAAGTCAGGCCGCCAGGAACTGCTGTTCCTGCGCGACACCGAGTTCGGCCAGGTAGCACTTCAGGCGATACAGGCGCTGCCGGTAATTGCCTTCCGGCCCCGCCACGCCGCAATCGACGCGCTCGAACAGGCGCATCACCTGGTCGAGCAGCTGGCGCTCCTGCGCCGTGCGGATCAGCACCAGGCGCCGCTTGCCGCGCCCATGCGTGGCGCTGATATCGATCAACAGACAATGTCCCTGGTCGGCCGCGTGGATATCGAGCAGCAGCGCCTCGGCACGCGACAGATGAAAGCAGCGCGCCAGCGCCAGCCGCGCCACCAGCAAGGGGTGGCTCTGGCCCAATTGCCGCACATGCCCATCGGCCTGCATGGCGGCGCACTGGCCCCAGTCGCCGGATTCGCCTTGCGGCGCGATTTTCGCCAGCGCCGCCTCCGCTTCACTGCTGCCTTGCGCCTGCGCCTGCAGCAACCAATACGCGGCCCGCACATCATTGTTGACGCCGTCGCGGCGATTGCGCCAGGCATGCATGCCGCACTCGAGCTGGGCCGGGCCATGCCCCAGGTCGGCGGCACGCTCCAGGCAGGAATGGGCTTCGACCACATTGCGCTGGGAAAATTCCGGTTTCGTGTAGATGCGCGACAGCACGAACCAGGCTTCGGCCAGTCCCTGCTCGCCAGCCTGCGTCAGCCAGCGCACGGCACGCTTGAAATTGGCCGCGCCGTTGCGCGTGGCCAGCCGCTGGCCATGCGCATCCATGCGCGCATAGCCGAGCCCCAGCTCCAGCTGCGCCGTGCGGTCGCCGCCATGCGCGGCCAGCTCGCAACACTGCCAGCCTTCGGCATCGCCGCCAGGTGCCAATGCCTGGGCGCAACGCGACAGCAATAGCACTTGCTGCGCGTCAAGAACGATCGTGCGCGCCCCGGCCGCCGCCTGGCGCTGCAGCAACTCGCGCGCCAGCGGCAAGCCTTGCGACAGGAAGCCCGCATGGTTGCCCTGACTCCACGCCTGCTCCAGCCAGGCGTACAGGGGCATGTCGCCATCGAGGGCGTGCTCGCCAGCAAGACCAGTCTCCGGCCCGCTAGCTGCCACCGATCCTTCTTGCATGGATAGCAACCATTGTGCATCGGGCAAGCCGGCACGCACGGCGGCGTCCAGCGCCACGCGGGCCTTGGCGCGCAGGGCTTCACAGTGGCTGGCGGCATTGCCCAGCACCAGTTGCGCCAGCACCAGGCCCGCCTGGACCAAGCCCGCATCGAACGCCTGCGCGTAATACGGAATCAGCGCCTTGGCTGCCGGTTGCGCCACTGCGAACGGCACGTGCGTGCCAATCAGCAAGCATGCTTCCTCGCTATCCTCCTGGGCCGCCCGCGCCAGCCAGTGCAAGGCCGTGGGCAAGCTTTGCGGCACACCTTGTCCAAACAGATACACCCGTCCCAACGCCAGTTGGCAAGCCACATCGCCAGCCCGTGCACCCTTGATCAATCCTAATGTTTCGCGATTTGCCATCGATTCTCGATATTGAGTCAATGATTCTAATAATAGTGAGCCGTCTCCTGGCCCATCCATGCAGGCCGTCCCTTAGTGTAACGTCCTTGTGTCATAAATCCGACTAAGCCGCCTCAAGAACTTGATTCAACGCAACAATGTCCCGGCCCGGACACGCCAATATGGCAAGGCGCCACTATCGTGGCGGTAGGAGAACGCGTGCCATCGGTGCAGGATCGGCAGAAACCGCGCGTTACAAAAATACAACAGCGGTATGCAGTTATGCCGCTTTTCACCAATCTTTTCACGCACATTTGACCAATCCCACACGTCTTGCGTGCCAACGAATTAAGGTTCATCCATCGAAACGCGACAGTTAGCGCATTTCAATCTGCTCGGATCTCGGACGGAACTCACTTTTAATAGGGAATAAGACATGAAAAAATCACTCGTTGCCCTCGCACTCTTCGGCGCCTTTGCCGCAACAGCACAAGCGCAGTCGTCCGTCCAAATCTACGGCACGATCGATGCTGGCCTGGGCAAATTGACTGGTGAAACCACCAAAGTCACCAAGCGCGACAACAACAAGCTGGGTTTCAAGGGTACGGAAGATCTGGGCAATGGCTTGAAAGCTATTTTCCAACTGGAAATTCGCTATGAAACCGATACGGGTACGCTGGAAAGCAACTCCCGTCCCCTGTTCCAGGGTCAAAGCCGCGTCGGCCTGCAAGGCAACTTCGGTACCGTACGCCTGGGCCGTGGCTTGACCGCCTTCCAGGAATCGAGCACCGCGTTCGAACCATGGTCGGGCATGCCGACGACCGCCGGTTTCCAGACTGACATCACGGTCGCCGCCTACAGCAGCGATCCACTGAGCGCGCCAGGCAACTCGCGTAACCGCTTCTCGAACGCCGTGTTCTATAACTCGCCAGTCTTCAGCGGCTTCCAGTTCAACGCCACTGTCGCCGCCAAGGAAGCCAATAACAACGCTGTTGTCAACAACCCGCCAGGCTCCAACAACTACTTCGTGCCAGCCAATGCCGTGCCAGCGTCGAATCCATACTCGATGTCGGCCACGTACAACTACGGCCAGTTCGCCGGTATGGCCGCGTATGAGCGCAATGGCCTGCAAGCCAAGCTGTGGTCGGTTGCCGCATCGTTCAATCCGGTAGCGGAACTGAAACTGATGGCATCGTACCAGCATCAGGATGACAGCAACTTCAAGATCACCAATACCGATACCAAGGCATGGCTGGTTGGTGCCAACTACGACGTCGGCCCAGGCAAGATCCGCGCTGGCTACGGTCAAAAAACGCCGGACGGCGTGACCAAAACCAAGCAGGCATCGCTGGGCTACGACTACAACCTGTCGAAGCGCACCTACCTGTACGCGGACATCTCGAACCGCAAGGCAGACGTCTCGAAGACCTACATCGGTCTGGGCGTACACCACAATTTCTAATGCCCCGCACGTCACCCGCCACGGGTGATTGCTGAGCAAGGAATGCAAGGCGGCATGGGCAACCATGCCGCTTTTTTCATGCGCGCGCGGAAAATGCACGGGCGCCACGCCCTTTGCGCCTATGCCGGCGCACTCTCGGTTAGAATGAAGCGTTCATCCTTCTCTCTTCTGACTATCAATGACCGCCACACTCGATTCCAGCACCGTCGCCCAGTACCTGAGCGAGCACCCGAATTTCTTCGAAGAGCATACCGCTCTGCTCGGCGAGGTCAAACTGAGCAGCCCGCTGACGGGACGCACCATCTCGCTGCAGGAGCGGCAGATGGAAGTGATGCGCGATAAGTACAAGGCGCTGGAACTGCGCATGTCCAAGCTGAGCCGCGTGGCCGAGGAAAATGGCGACATCGCCAGCAAGTTCCACGGCTGGAACCAGGCCATGCTGCAAGTGCGCAACGATGCGGACATGCCGCGCGTGCTGGTCGACGCCCTGCAAAGCAATTTCGACGTGCCCTACGTCAGCCTGCGCCTGTGGCAAGTGCTGCCGGAACACGCCAATGGCTGGTTCACGGAAGATGTCACGGCCGACGTGCGCATGTTCGCCAACAGCTTGCAAGCGCCGTACTGCGGCAGCAACCGCGATTTCGAAGCCGTGCACTGGTTGCAGGCGGATAAAATCGAATCGACCGTCATGATCGCCCTGCGCGCACCCGGCACCACCGGCACCTTCGGCTTGCTGGTGCTCGGTTCGCCCGACAGCGAACGTTTTACCTCCAGCATGGGCACGGACTTCCTCGTGCATATCGGCGCCACGGCCAGCGCCGCCCTGGCCGCGCTGCGCGCCGGCTCGCCTGCCTGAGTCAGCCATGGGCGAGGCGCGCGGCAAGGCCGACTGGCTCGACGCCTATCTGGCGCAGCTGGCCACGCAGCGCAAGCTGTCGCCGCACACGCTGGACGCCTACGGGCGCGACCTGCGCGCCTTGCTGGAACTGAGCGGCAATACGCCCTGGACCGCGCTGGCACACAACGAAGTGCGCCGCTACACGGCCAAGCTGCACGCTGGCGGCCTCCACCCGCGTTCAATCGCCCGCAAGTTGTCGTCGTGGCGGGGCTTTTTCAACTGGCTCAGTGGCGAGACCCAGCTCGACGCCAATCCCGTCGACGGCATCCGCGCCCCCAAGCGGGCCAAAACCTTACCCAAAGCCCTGTCGGTGGATGACGCCGTGCGCCTCGTGGCGCCCGCGCAACACCAGCAGGGTAGCGCCGAGCCGGAGCAATTGTGCAACCGCGCCATGTTCGAACTGCTGTATTCGAGCGGCTTGCGCGTCTCCGAACTGACCAGCCTGGATACCCATTACTGCAAGGCCGAGGACGGCCGGGACGCCTCGCTGGGCTGGCTCGACATGGCCAGCTTCGAAGTCATCGTCACGGGCAAGGGCAGCAAGATGCGCAAGGTGCCCGTCGGCAAGGCGGCCCTCGTCGCCTTGACGGCCTGGCTGGGCGTGCGCCCGCCAGCAGCCGATGGCAGCGCTGCCCTATTTTTAAGCACGCGCGGCACGCGCATCTCGCCCCGCGTGCTGCAGCTGCGCCTGAAGGCGCATGCGCTGGCTACCGAAATTCCCGCCAACGTGCACCCGCACGTGCTGCGCCACTCGTTTGCCTCGCACGTGCTGCAATCATCGGGCGACTTGCGCGCCGTGCAGGAAATGCTGGGCCACTCCAGCATCACCTCGACCCAGGTCTACACGGCCCTCGACTTCCAGCACCTGGCGCACGTGTATGACCAGGCGCACCCGCGCGCCAAGCTCAAATAGGCAGCCGCGCCCCGCTGACCAGCCTGATCCATATCAAGCGGATGGGCGTGTATTTGCAAGCTTTTGCAAAATTCCGGCATAATCGTCCGCATTCTTCCGCTTGCGCGGCGGCACCATCGATTACAGCATAGGCATCTCTCATGGCACTGATTCCAACCACCATCCTCACCGGTTTCCTGGGCGCCGGCAAAACCACCTTGCTCAACCGCATACTGCAGGAAGACCATGGCATGCGCATCGCCGTGATCGAGAACGAGTTTGGCCAGGAAAACATCGACAATGAAATCCTGGTGCAGGATAGCAACGAGCACATCATCGAGATGAATAACGGCTGCATCTGCTGCACCGTGCGTGGCGACCTGATCGTGGGCCTGACGGAACTGGCGCGCAAGCGCGACGCCGGCCTGCTGGCGTTTGACCGCGTCGTCATCGAAACGACGGGCCTGGCCAATCCAGGCCCCGTGGCACAGACCTTCTTTGTCGACGAAGAAGTGGGCAGCCACTACATGCTCGACGCCATTCTCACGGTGGTCGATGCCCGCCATGCCATGAAGCAACTCGATGAATACGAGGAAGCCCAGCGGCAAGTAGGTTTTGCCGACAAGTTGCTGCTGTCGAAAACTGACCTCGTCAGTGAAGAGGACGTGGCCACCCTGACGCGCCGCCTGAAACGCATCAATCCCCGCGCGCCCATCGCCAAGGTCGATTTCGGCCGCGCCCCGCTGGCCGAAGTGCTCGACATCCGCGGTTTCAACCTGAATGAAAAGCTGGAACTGGACCCGGATTTCCTGGCCACCGAAACGGCGCACGTCCACGATCATGACCACGCGCACGAGCACGCGCATGAGCATACTGGCGAGAAAGCACAGCATCACGAGCACAGCGACGCCTGCGCCACCGATTGCGGCCATACCGACCACCACCATGCGCAGCACAGCGACGATATCGCCGCCTTTGTTTTCAAGAGCACGCAACCGTTCGACAGCGCCAAGCTAGACGAGTTCCTCGGCGGTCTGGTGCAAGTGTATGGCCCGCGCATGCTGCGCTACAAGGGCGTGCTGTTGATGCAGGGCGCCGAACGCAAGGTGGTCTTCCAGGGCGTGCACCAGTTGATGGGCAGCGACCTGGGCGCCAAATGGGGCGAAAACGAAGTGCGCGGCAGCAAAATGGTGTTTATTGGCAAAAATCTACCAAAAGACATTTTTATTCGCGGACTCGAACAATGTTTGGTATAAACTAGCCGGGTTTTGCAAAGTATTCTTTGCAAAGCGGAAACAAAAGGGAAAGTTAAGCACGCTTTCCCGCTACCTGACACCCATCTTGCTGGTATAAACCAACAAGTAGCCGTCTCTGATCGGCCAGGCAACAAATCGGGATGGCAATATAAGGCAAAGCGTGCCAAAATCAGCGACGAAAACGGCCCATGTCGTTCGCCTGTCATGAAATGCTGGCAAACTGCCAGTGGCCACATGCCAGGCATGCAAGCGATCCACCCAACACGCCCATTGTCGCGCGCATAGCGCGACTGGCATAGAGCGGTAAAAAGTTATCAACATGGCACTATAGCCTGCCGGTAATCCTGGCTTTCGCCGGCAAGCCAAGGTCGCACGCAGTACAGCGGGACAGCAATGCCAAGCGGAACCTGTACAGTTGCTCGGTATCGCCGCATCAACTGATCAATTTGAAAACTCTGTCGTATCGAAGGTAAGCGAAGTTATGACCAAAACTAATAAATCGACCCCGGCCGCCAACCAAGACATCCCTCTCATCAGCGAAGACCAAATTCGCGCCATGAGCGAAGATGACTACATGAATCCGGCACAACTGGCATTCTTCAAGGCGCGCCTGCAGCAGCTCGAAAAAGACTTGCTGAAAAACGCCGGCGAAACCACGGAACACTTGCGTGAAACCGTGCTGGTCCCGGACCCTGCCGACCGCGCCACCATCGAGGAAGAGCATGCGCTGGAACTGCGCACGCGCGACCGCGAGCGCAAATTGCTGAAGAAAGTGCAGCAATCGATCGCCAGCATCGACGCCGGCGACTATGGCTGGTGCGAAGAAACGGGCGAGCCTATCGGCATCCCGCGCCTGATCGCCCGTCCGACCGCCACCCTCTCGCTGGAAGCCCAGCAACGGCGCGAACTGAAGCAAAAACTCTACGGCGACTGATCGCCCCGCCCCTTGCGCGGTCGCCCCGGCGGCCCCGCGATGGCGATAAAAAAGCACGCAAGCTACGGCTGCGTGCTTTTTTTTCGTCCCGCGCCGACTACACTGAAGCAGACGCGGCAGCGGCAAGTGCCGCTTGCAATTGCCTTTTCCATCCCCACTTTTGAAGCATGGGCGCGCAATCGCATGGCCTTGCACGCATCGGCACGAATCTTTTGAGGTCACTATGGAACAATTTCACGGCACCACCATCCTCTGCGTCCGGCGCGGCAAGCAAGTCGCCTTGGGCGGCGACGGCCAGGTAACGCTGGGCAACATCGTCATGAAGGGCACGGCCCGCAAAGTGCGTAAGTTGTATCAGGGCAAGGTCCTGGTCGGCTTTGCCGGCGGCACCGCCGACGCTTTTACCCTGCTCGACCGTTTTGAAGGCAAGCTGGAAAAGCACCAGGGCAACCTGCTGCGCGCCTCCGTCGAACTGGCCAAGGACTGGCGCACCGACCGCGTGCTGCGCCGCCTGGAAGCGATGCTGCTGGTGGCCGACAGCGAGTCGACCCTGGTCATCACGGGCAATGGCGACGTGCTGGAACCGGAAGACGGCATCGGCGCCATCGGCTCGGGCGGCACCTTCGCCCAGTCCGCCGCCAAGGCGCTGCAGGAAAACACGGACTTGTCGCCGGCCGACGTGGTCAAGAAATCGCTGACCATCGCCGCAGAACTCTGCATTTACACGAATATGTCGCACATCATCGAGACGCTGGACTAAGTGTCCCCGAGTACAGAATACAGAAAGCCATTATGATCATGAACATGACCCCGTCGGAAATCGTTACCGAACTCGACAAGCACGTGGTGGGCCAGGCCAAGGCCAAGCGCGCCGTCGCCATCGCCCTGCGCAACCGCTGGCGCCGCCAGCAGGTGGCCGAGCCCCTGCGCCATGAAATCACGCCCAAGAACATCCTCATGATCGGCCCCACGGGCGTCGGCAAGACGGAAATCGCGCGCCGCCTGGCCAAGCTGGCCGAGGCGCCCTTCATCAAGATCGAAGCGACCAAGTTCACGGAAGTGGGCTATGTGGGACGCGACGTCGACACCATCATCCGCGACCTGATCGACATCGGTATCAAGCAGACGCGCGCGCTGGAAATGAAGAAGGTGCGCGCACGCGCCGAAGATGCGGCAGAAGACCGCGTGATCGACATCCTCGTGCCGCCGGCGCGCGACTTCGGTTTCACGCCGAATACGCCAGCGGCCGTGGACGGCGGCAGCGGCAGCGGCGACAGCACGCGCCAGACCTTCCGCAAGCGATTGCGCCAGGGCGAGCTCGATGACAAGGAAATCGAGATCGAGCTGGCCGAGGCGGGTCCGCAGATGGAAATCATGGCGCCGCCCGGCATGGAAGAAATGACGGAGCAGATCAAATCCATGTTCTCGGGCGTGGGCGGGCAGCGCAAAAAGGCGCGCAAGGTCAAGATCAAGGAAGCCTTAAAACTGCTGGTCGAGGAAGAAGCGGCCAAGCTGGTCAACGAAGATGAGTTGAAACAGAAGGCCATCCAGAACGTCGAGCAGAACGGCATCGTCTTCCTGGATGAAATCGACAAGATCGCCTCGCGCTCGGAATCGGGCGGCGCCGACGTCTCGCGCGCGGGCGTACAGCGCGACCTGCTGCCGCTGGTCGAGGGCACGACCGTCAACACCAAGTACGGCATGATACGCACGGACCACATCCTGTTCATCGCCTCGGGCGCGTTTCACCTGTCGAAACCGTCGGACCTGATCCCGGAACTGCAGGGGCGCTTCCCCATCCGCGTGGAACTGGAATCGCTGTCGATCTCCGATTTCGAACGCATTTTGACCAGCACCGACGCTTGCCTGACGATGCAGTACGAAGCCTTGCTGGCGACGGAAAACCTGACCTTGAAATTTGCGCCGGAAGGCATCACGCGCCTGGCGGAAATCGCCTATTCGGTCAACGAGCGCACGGAAAACATCGGCGCGCGCCGGCTGCATACGGTGATGGAAAAACTGCTGGAAGAAGTGTCGTTTACGGCCAGCGAAAACAGCAGCAGCACGGAAAACCTGCTGGTGATCGATGCCGCATATGTCAACGAACGCCTGGAAGCGCTGTCGGTCAACGAGGACCTGTCGCGCTACGTGCTGTAAGAAGGAAGGGGGAAACCGATGGCAAACAAGGCCTTGGCGACACGGCAGAAAATGCAGTTCCGCGTCGAACCCTCGCAAAAACCGCGCAACCCGGTCGCTACTGCCGCCCTGCAGCGCGCCGCCGGGGCGCACGTGAAAACCGTGTCAGGCCAGCGCCAGCAGGAAAAACGCCTGCTGGCAAAACTGCTGCTGAAGGTGGAAACGGACAAATAGGCCGCCCGCGGACACCCCTAGTCAGGGGCGTCCGCCATCAGGCCATCATCTGCTGAACGTCCCCCCTTAGAAGCGGTAGGACGCGCCCAGCGAAAACATGTCGACCTTGGTCGTTTGCTTGCTGTTGTACTTGACGGGCACGCGGTCCCAATCGAGGTGCAGCGACCAGTTCTTGTTCAGCGCATACGCCGTGCCGATGCCGTAGGTCAGGCCGATCTTGCTCTTCTTGTCCGAACCGCCGCCCAGATAATCGACCTTGCCCTGCGTGTATGCCGCGCCGGCGCGGCCACTCAGTGTAAACGCGTCAAACTGGTAACCGAGCACGCCCTGCATGCCGAGGCCGGTGAACTTGCCGCGGCCGGCAACCTTGCCGGCGCCCGTGTCGAAGCCGGACTTGACCTGTCCGCCCAGATACCCCACCAGCTCAACCGAAGGCAGGGCCACGCCGCCCTGAAACGGCAGCGCGTCGAAACTGTAACCCAGGTAGGCCTTGCCATTGCGCTTGCTGCTTTTGTCGCAATCGCTTTGCCCGGCGATGCAATCGAGGCCCGTACTGGCGCGAAAGCCATAGCTGGCACCCGCATAGAATCGACCCGGTGCAGGCTCGGCAGCACCGGCATGCAGGGGAGCGATGGCGGCCAGCGCCAGCAGCGCTGCTGGAAAATGAAATTTGGAGAACATGGATAACCTCTACAAGTAAGTGAGTGCCTGGTTGTAGCGCGCTGCGCGAGCCACAAGCGGGAGTGTCATCGCTTTTGCCGAAAAGTACTATCATCTTGTGCAAAGTGCCATTCACGGCTACATTCGGTACCGTCATCCGCCACCAAACTTGTATAAAGGAACTATCGTGAGTTCACCTGAACTGGTTTTGCGCGTACTGCGCACCCAACTGCGCGCCGCCGGTATCACGTACAAGGTATTGGCCGAACGCATCGGCATGAGCGAATCGAGCGTCAAGCGCATGTTTGGCCAGCACGACATGTCGCTGTCGCGCCTGGCGCTGATCTGCAAGGCCTCGGGTATCGCCATGGAAGACGTGCTGCGCGGCGCGGCCGACATCACGCCGCATGCCGACACGCTCACCCTGGTGCAGGAAAAGTCGCTGGTGGCGCATCCGCGATTGCTGCTGGTGGCGATCTGCTGCCTCGGCCACTGGAGCCTGGAGCAGGTGGTGGAAACGTATGCGCTGACGCAGGCCGAATGCATCGGCTGCCTGGCCGAGCTGGACCGGTTGGGCTTGATCGAACTCAAGCCGCTGAACCGCTACAGCCTGCGCGTCTCGAACGCCTTCCACTGGCTGGCCGACGGACCGGTGCAGCAGTACTTCCGCGAACATGTGGTGGCCGATTATTTCAGCGGGCATTTTGACGGCGCCGGCGAAACCCTGATGTGCATCCCGGCGCGCCTGTCGCTGTCGAGCGCGCAGGAGCTGGTGCAAAAGATCCGCCAGCTGGCCGAGGAACTGGCGCGGCTGCACCAGAACGACCGGCGCCTTGCGCCCGCCGAGCGCGACGGTTTTACCCTGCTGCTGGGCTTTCGCTCATGGGAATTTGCCGCCTTCACAGCCCTGCGCCGCAGCACGGCATCCACTGCCCCGGCAGCTCCTTACCAGACCGGCCCCAGGAACAGATAGAAGGTGCTCTCGCCGCCCTTCGATGCGCCCGACGCCACGTACACGGGGCCGAAGCGCGTATCGACGGAGATGAAGGCGCTGCTGGCCTGCGTGAACTTGCTGGACTTCCAGCGCTCGTTCTGGTCAAAGCCGCCCCCCATTTCCAGCGAAAAGCCGGCCCGCACGGCGCCGCCCAGAGTGCTGGGCAGGGAACCGATGCGGCGCGCCATCACGAAGCGCGCCAGGGCGATGCTGCGCCCGCTCACAGATTCAAATTCCGTGCCGGACAGGCGCAGGAAACCACCGAGGTTGAGCGGCGCCTCGCCACGCTGCGAGCGCGCCCATTCGCCATACACGTGGCCGGCCCAGTTGCCGCGGCTAAAAGCCTTCAACCCCGTGATGGATGACTGACCCAGGGCCGTTTCGCCCGATCCCGTGGTCGTATCGCGCGTCCAGGTGGCGTCAAACAGTACGCCGCGCGTGGGGAAGCCGGGCGAATCGAGCGTATCGACGCGGAACTGCACGAACTGCGTGGTGCCCAGCGCGCGCAACTCGGGCTGCGTGGGGTCGGCCGGAATCGCCAGCCTGCCCTTGACTTCCCTGCGCGTGACGCCAAACTGCAAATCGCCCCAGTTGCCGAACTGGCGCCCCAGTACCAGCGCAGCCGTCTGGCCGTTATACGCCAGGCGCGCGCTGCGCCGGCCCTGGTCGAACAAATCCATCGCCGACGAGGTGTATTGCAGCTGCGGCGCGATGTACCACGGGTTGCCGGCACCCAGCGGCTGCCAGAACTGCACGCCATAGCCGCGCGCATTGCCGATCTGCGCCGTGCTGCGCAACTCGCCGCCCCAGCTGTTCAGATTCGAGCGCGCGTGCAGCAGCTTCAGGGCGAAGCTGTTGCTGTCCCTGAAATCGCTGGACAGCTCCAGGCCCACGCGCAGGCGGTTACTGGCCCACGGCGCTTCGACCGCCTTGATATTGACCGTGCGCTGGTCACCCGAATCGACCACTTCCGTCTCCACGCGCGCCACGTCGCCGCGGCCATACAGCTTGGCCGCCGCCTTGAGCACATCTTCCTGGCTGACGGCCTGCCCTTCCACCAAGCCAGATTGCGCCTGCAGGATGCGCGGATTGATATCGCCTTCGCTCTCCACGGCCAGGCGCGTCAGCGGCAGGGCCACGTCCAGCAGGGCCGGCGCCGCCAGGCGCAGCTGCTCGCGCGCCGCATACTGTTCCGGCGGCAGGGCCAGCGGCGCCAGGCGGGCGGCCAAGGCCTGCGCCGCCTGTTCGCCGGCGCGCATGGCGCGCGCATAGTTTTCAAAGTCGAGGAAACTGACGCCCGTCAGATCCGGCGCCACCAGGATATCCTGCGCCTGCAGCTCCTTGAGCGAGCGCTGCACGTTCTGCTCCGTGAGGATTTGCAGCATCTGCTGCGCCACGCCGATGGCGCTACCCAGGTCTTTTTCCGCCGCCAGCGGCGTGCCCACGTTGACGGCGATGATGATGTCGGCGCCCATGGCGCGCGCCATGTCGATGGGCAGGTTGCGCACCAGGCCCCCATCGACCACCAGCCGGTGATTCACGCGCACGGGCGCAAACACGCCCGGCACGGCCAGCGAGGCGCGCATCGACAGGAACAGGGGCGTGTCGACCAGCTCCACCAGCTCGCCATTGACCAGGTCAGAGGCTACCGAGCGGAAAGGCAGCGGCAGCTGGCTGGCGGGGCGGTCGCGCATACCGGCCGGCAGCAGCCGGTTCAAGGCCATCTCCAGCGCCGCATTGCTGGCCGCCGCCGGCGGCGTGGAAATGCCGTTGCGACTGATGCCAAATTCGATGCGCGACGGCAGCAATAAATCTTCCTCGCGGCGGCGGAACGCCAGTTCGTCGCGCGGCGGCCGGTCGGCCACCACGCGCGCCCAATTGGTCTCGCGCGCCATCTTTTCCAGGTCCGCCACGGAAGCGCCGGCCGCATAGGCGCCGCCCACCACGCCGCCCATGCTGGTGCCGACCACCATGTCGATCGGCACATGCAGCTCCTGCAGCACTTTCAATACGCCGATATGCGCCAGGCCGCGCGCGCCGCCGCCCGACAGCACCAGGGCGATGCGCGGGCGCGCCGATACGGACGCAGGGACGGCAAGGGTGGCAACGGAGCTAGTGCTGACGGCGGCGGCGGGGATGTCGGCTGCGGCAGCCGGCGGCAAGGCGCACAGCGCCGCCACGCAGCCCGCCAGGACGGCACGGATCGAGAACATGAAGACTCCTGTGGCGATGGCGGCACGGCGCCATCGACAAAATACGATAAAAACAGCGTTAGTTTGACGGCGGCGGCACGCTGCTGCTCACTTGCGGCGCTGGCATCATGGTCGCCGGCCGCTGCTGCTCCATGGGCAGCGGCGGCGGCACCAGGTTCGTTGTCGGCGCAGGGGCAGGCGCCGGGGTGGCAGTCACTTGCCCTGGCAAAGCCAGCGCCTTGTCGTCGGCCACCAGGTCGATGCGCTTGCTCACGCCGCCATCGCGCAGCAGCACATGGCGTTCATGCACTTCCAGCACCGTCACGCCGGGCACCACCTCGGCGCCTGCTGGCAGGGCCACGGAAGGCTTGCCGTCGGTCGAAATGATGGCCACGCTGCCGCGGCCATTGCCCGCCGCCACCACACCCTTGAGCTGGTAATTGCTGGCCGTCGCCACGCTGACCTGGCCACCGAACAGCGCGGCGCCCGCCTCCACGCTGGCATCCTGCACCACTGGTATGGCGGGCGGATTGATGGGGCGCTGCGGCGCCTTGAACAGCTGCATGGACCAATAGGCCAGCGACACGGACAGCGCCACGACGGCGAGCAAACTTACAAGTTGTGGCAAACGCTTCATGGTTTCCTTGATATTTCTCTTAACGCACCAACTGATTAATCTCGATAATCGGCATCAGCACGGCCAGCACGATCAGCAGCACCACCACGCCCATCGCCAGGATCAGGGCCGGCTCCAGCAGGCCGGCAATGGTCAGGGTGCGGCGTTCCAGGTCCTGCTCCTGCGCGCTGGCGGCGCGTTCCAGCATGGCCGGCAGCTCGCCGGTGATTTCGCCGGCGCGTATCATGTGAATCAGCATGGGTGGAAAATGCTTTTGCGCCGACAGCGCGCGCGCCAGGCTGACGCCCTCGCGCACTGCGCCGCTGGCTTCTTCCACCAGTTCCTGCATCGCCACATTGGTGAGCGTGTCGCGGCTGGTGTCGAGCGCGCGCAGGATCGGCACGCCGGAGCCCGTGGTGATGGCCAGGGTGCTGGCGAAACGCGCCGTGTTCAGGCTGCGCTCGAACTTGCCGTACAGGGGCGCCGTCAGCAGCCAGGTATGCCAGCGCCGTTTCAGGGCCGGCTGCTGCAGCGCGCGGCGCCAGGCGAACCAGGCGCCGACCAGAATCAGCGCCACGACGATGCCGTAATTGCGCACGAAGTCCGACAGCGCCAGCATGATCACCGTCAGCATGGGCAGCTTCTGCTTGGTATTGGCGAAGACGGAGACGATCTGCGGCACCACGTAGGTGAGCAGGAAAATGACGATGGAAAACGCCACCACCGTGACGATGGCCGGATACGTAAAGGCCAGCTTGACCTTCTGCACCAGCGCGTTGCGCCGCTCGATGTAGTCGGCCAGGCGCGAGAGCACGCGCGACAAATGGCCGATCTGCTCGCCCGACGCCACCAGGGCGCGGTAGATTTCCGCAAAATCGCGCGGATGGCGCGCCAGCACGTCGGAAAACGCGGCGCCGCCGATCACTTCCGAACGGATCGAGGCGATCAGGTCGCGCAAATACGGCCGCTCGGCCTGTTCCAGCAAGGCGGAAAACGCCTGCTCCAGCGGCAGGCCCGCTTCCAGCAGGCTGGCCAGCTGGCGCGTAAACAGGGCCAGCTCGGTGCTGGACAGGCGCTCGCCGAAGCCGCGCCGCTTGGTGACGCCGGCGGCGTCGACCTGCGCGGTGATCGGCTCGACGGCCAGCGGCACCAGGCCTTGCACGCGCAGCTCGGCGCGCGCGGAACGGGGACTGTCGGCATTGAGCACGCCCTTGCGGGTGGCACCTTGGGCGTCGACGGCTTCATAGCGGAATGCGGGCATGGTGGCGGGCCTAGTCTTTGGTCACGCGCAGCAATTCAGCCTGCGTGGTGGTGCCGTCGCGCAGCCAGCGTTCGCCGTCGTCGCGCATGCTCGTCATGCCGTCCTGCAGGGCCACCGTGCGCACTTCCGCTTCCGAAGCGCGGTTGTGGATCTGCGCGCGGATCTGCTCCGTCGTGCGCAACAGCTCATACACGCCGACACGGCCCTGGTAGCCCGTCTGGCCACAATGCTCGCAGCCGACCGCCTGCCAGTATTGCCCGTCGAAGGTTTTACAGGAGCCGCACAATTTGCGCACCAGGCGCTGCGCCAGCACGCCCAGGAGCGACGACGACAGCAGGAACGGTTCGATGCCCATGTCGAGCAAGCGCGTGACAGCCGCCGAGGCGTCGTTCGTGTGCAGGGTCGCCAGCACCAGGTGGCCCGTCAAGGATGCCTGCACGGCGATCTGCGCCGTTTCCAGGTCGCGGATCTCGCCGATCATGATCACATCAGGATCTTGCCGCAAAATCGCCCGCAGCGCCTTGGCAAATGTCATGTCGATGCGCGGATTGACCTGCGTCTGTCCCACACCGGCCAGGTCGTACTCGATCGGGTCTTCCACCGTCAGGATGTTCGTGGTGGTGGCGTTGAGCATCGACAGCGCCGCGTACAAGGTCGTCGTCTTGCCCGAGCCGGTGGGGCCCGTGACCAGCACGATGCCGTGCGGCTGCGTGATCAGGCCATCGAACTGTTTCAACATGGGCGCGCTCATGCCCAGGTGCTGCAGGTCGAGGCGGCCCGCTTCCTTGTCCAGCAAACGCAGCACGGCCCGTTCGCCATGCCCGGTCGGCAGGGTCGAGACGCGCACGTCGACGGGTTTGCCGCCCACGCGCAGGGTGATGCGGCCATCCTGCGGCAAGCGTTTTTCGGCGATGTCGAGCTGCGCCATGATCTTGATACGCGAAATCAGCGAGCCGTGAATGGCTTTGCGCGGGCGCACCACGTCGCGCAGGCTGCCATCGATGCGAAAGCGCACGACGGAGGTCTGCTCGAACGGCTCGATGTGGATGTCGGACGCGCCTTCGCGCAGCGCCTGCGTGAGCAGCGCGTTGATCATGCGGATGACGGGCGCGTCGTCGGACGATTCGAGCAAATCCTCGATGGCCGGCACGTCCTGCAGCAGTTTTGTCAAATCCAGGTCGGCGTCGAATTCATCGGCCATCTGCGATGCGTCGCCGCCGCCGCCCGCATAGGCGCCGGCAATCGCCGCATCGAGTTCGCCGCGCGGCAGCACGGTCAATTGGATCTGGCCGAAACGGCGCGACACTTCGGCAATTGCCGCCGGCGCCGTCGATGCGGCCACCAGCACGTCGACGGGGGCGCCATCGACGGCGCCGGGCCGGGCCAGCAGGCCGAAATCGCGCGCGTAGGCGTAGGGAAGCAGATTACTCATGGCTGTCCCATCACTTCTGCGGCTGCTGATATTGCTGCAGCAGCGATTGCGGCGGCGTGGCCGCGTTGGCCGGCGCGCCTGGCGGCGGCGTCGGTGCCGGCGGCACGGGACGCGTCACCATGTTGCCACCCACGGGCTGGCCATCCTGCAGGGCCGGCAGCACCGGCGTGCCCAGGTCTTTCAGCATCAGATTGCCCGACGCCGGCACGGCGGCCGTCTCGGCCGAACGCATGTAGTCATAGCGGTCGGCCGCCAGGCTGCCGCTCTGTTCCTTGTTGCGCACGATGACAGGGCGCAGGAAGATCATCAGATTGGTTTTCTTGCGCTCGCGCGTCTGGTACTTGAACAGGTTGCCAATCAGGGGAATGTCGCCCAGGCCGCGCACTTTTTCCGCGTTGTCGCCCGTGCTGTCCTCGATCAGGCCACCGAGCACGATGATCTGGCCATCGTCGGCCAGCACATTGTTTTCGATCACGCGATTGTTGATGGTGATGCCGCTGACGGCCGTCGACGTGGATTTGTCCACGCTCGACGTCTCGTGATAGATGCCCAGCTTGATGGTGCCGCCTTCGGAAATCTGCGGACGCACCTTCAGGGTCAGGCCCACTTCCTTGCGGTCGATGGTCTGGAACGGATTCGTGTTGGTGCCGGCCGTGCTGGTGTACTGGCCCGTCAGGATAGGCACGTTCTGGCCCACCTTGATGGTCGCCAGCTCGTTGTCCAGGGTGATCAGGTTCGGCGTCGACAGGATGTTCGCGTTGCCGTCCGATTCCAGCGCATGCGCCACGGCACCCAGGCCCAGCGCGCCGTTGATCTGCTTGAAGATACCCAGGGTCAGGCCGCCAGTCGGCAGCACCTTGCCGCCGCCCAGCGCCAGCTTGGCGATATTGTTGTCGGTGCCGCCGGCGAACGACTGCAGCGCGCCCACGCGGTAGCTGCTGCGGCTGTCGCCGGAAAGCCCCAGCCACTGCACGCCGAACTCGGACGCCTTGGCCGACGTCACTTCGACGATCAGCGCCTCGATATAGACCTGCGCGCGGCGCACGTCGAGCTGGTCGATCACGGCGCGCAGGTTGCGGTAGACAGCTTCGTTGCACGTCAGGATCAGGGTGTTGGTGGAAGCGTCGGCCTGGATGAAGCCGGCCGCGCCACCCGAGGACAGCTGCTGCGGCCCGTTGCTCAGCGAAGCACCGCCCGAGGTGCCGCTTTGCGTATTGCCGCCCAGGCCAGTGCTGTTCATGCCGCCGCCCTGGTTATTCTGGTTATTCGTATTCAGGCTGTTATTGGTCGGCTGCTGCGCCGAGGCGGCCGTGCCGTCCGACGTTACCACCGAGCGCAGGGTTTGCGCCAGCTTGGTGGCGTCCGCATTCTTCAGGTACACCACGTGCACGTTGCCCAGCTGCGTGGTGGGCTGGTCCAGCTTCGAGATCAGCGACTTGGCCAGGTTGGCGCGCGCCGCCGACGGCGCGCGCAGCACCAGCGAATTGGTGCGCGGGTCGGCCAGCACAGACACCTTGCCCGCGTCGGCCCCTGCAGCGCCGCCCGCATTCCCGCCTTCCATCAGTTTGTTCACCATCGAGGCCAGGTCGGAAGCGATGGCATAGCGCACGGGGATCACGTCCAGGTCCGTCGAGGCGGGCACGTCGAGCGCGGCGATGATCTTCGCCAGGCGCTTGAGGTTATCCGCGTAATCGGTGATCACCAGCGAGTTGTTGCCCGGGTTGGCGTTAATCGTGTTGTTCGGCGAGATCAAAGGGCGCAGCACGGCCAGCAGGTTGGCCGACGATTCGTAGTTCAGGTAGAACACCTGCGTGGCGATCTGGTCGCCCTTCACCTGGCTGGCGCCGTTGCCCACTTGGGTCGGCACGGATTGCAGTTTGGCGTCCGCTTCCGGCACCACTTTCGCATAGCCGTCGCCGGAGACCACCGCATAGCCCTGCAGGCGCAAGGCCGAGGCCAGAAGCGCGAAGGCCTGCGTCTTGCTGATCGATTTTTCGGACACCAGGGTGATCGTGCCCTTGACGCGCGGGTCGATGACGAAATTGATGTTGGTGTAATGGCCCACCGCCTTGATCACGGACTCGATGTCGGCGCCGACGAAATTGAGCGCCGCTTCATCGCCGGGCGCGGCCCAGACGGGTGCCGGCATGCCGGCCACGGAACAGCACAGCAAGGCAGCGGCCGACAGGCGACGCAGCGAGAAGGTGGATTTATTTGGGCTCACGGATGGTTTTTTCATTGTCTGAACTCTAAGGCGATGATATTTTTTTCGCTATTGCTACGGCGCTGTCCCAGCAAATTCAACAAACTCGCCAAGGTCTCTTCATATCCTGCTGCGGCCTGGGCCTGGCCGGAAAACTGCATGCGCCCCTGTTGCAGGCTGCCGCTGCCGTCGAGCAGCAGCGGTCCCTTGATGGAGCGCAAGGTCAACGTCGCCTGCTGCCCCTGCCAATCGAAATCGAGCTCGTAACTGCCCAGCGGACGCAAGGACGACAGGCGCGAGGCCATGTCCGTCATCTGCAAGGTAGTGCGCCCGACGGCGGAAAACTGCTGTTGTTCCAGTGCCAGTTGCAGGGTGCTCCACGACAGGCGCATGCTGCCCGTCGGCGCCACAGTATTTAATGGTGCGCCCAGGCCGCCCAGGCCATCGGCCGGCAGCAGCAGGGCCGCCGGGCTGACCTGCCAGTGCGACCACGAGCCGCGCAGGTTCACCGCCTGCGACAGCGCCTGCGCATTCTGTAGTTCCACGTCGACCGATCCCCACAGCACCGAGGGCGAAATGCGCCAGCTGAAGCGCCCCGGCAGCAGCGGCGTCACGGCGCCATTCGCGCTGGCCGCCCCGCCGATAAAGGCCGAGCCGCGCCACAGGGTACCTTGCGCGTCGCCCAAGGTCAAACGTCCGCCCGTCTGCTTTTCCACGATACTGGCGACCCAGCCGGCGGGGAAAAACACCAGCAGGGTGACGCAGACGCTGACGAGGATGGCCAGCAGCCAGCCAAGCAAGCGCCTCATCGCGCCGCGCCCGGGCTCTGGTGCAGGGTCAGGCTGGCATCGACCAGTCCCGCATTGCCCTGCGCCGTGATCTTCGCTTCCTGCACCGCCACGCGGCCTTCGCGGCGCAAGCCGTCCAGCCACAGCATGACGCTGGCGAACGGCACGCCGTTCAGCTGCACGCGCGCGTACTCTCCCGTCAGCGACAGCGATTGCGGCGCCAGGCCGTGCGCCTTCAGCGAGGCGTCAATACTGTCACGGCTCATGCTTGCCACCTGCACGGGCGCCTGGCGCGCCAGGTCACCCGCTTCACGCGCCAGCGCCTGCAGCTGGGCCGCGTTCTGGCGCAGCTCGGGCAAGCTCTTTTGCAAGGCGATGCGCCCCGTCCAGGCCGGCTCGAAGAATACGGCGTAGACGAGGGCCAGCCCCGCCACCACGCCGCCGATGCTCAAGAGCTTGCGCTCCTGCTGCGTGCGCTCGGCCCAGAAGGCCTGCACGGCCTGCTGTTGCCCCGCCCACGCGGCGCGCGCCTTGTTGACTGCTGCACTCATGTTTTTGCTCCCGTGGCCGGCGTGATCTTCCACACGCCCGGCGCCGTTTCATTCAAGGCCAGCTTGCGCGCAGCCAGGCCGTCGCGCACCTGCGCCTGGGCGCTGGCGTCGACCATGTCCGGTTTCAGCCTGACGATCAGGCTGCGCTCGCGGTATTCCAGCGACGCCACCACGCCGCGCCCGGCCAGGCCGCCCAGCGCCTCGCCCAGCGCCGCGCTCATGCTCGTAAAATCATCCATGCTGGCCTGGCCGCCCTGCAGGCGGGCAGCGGCGATATTGCGCCGCATCTGCTCCGCTTCCAGCCCATACACGGGTGCTTCGTTCGGATACGCGGCCTTGAAGGTTTGCTGCATCGAGGTGCGCACGGTGGCGGCCTCGCGCTTCAGCCGCATCCATTCGATATTCATGCCCGCCAGGTTGACGATCACGGCCAGCAGCGCCAGACGGATGGGCCAGCGCCAGCGGCGCCATTCGGTGGCCGAGCCCGTCGCCGTGCCCAGCGCGGCGGCCAGGTCCAGTCCCGCACTCTTGGCGCCGGCGATCCAGTGCGCCCAATGATCCGGCTCCAGCGTCACGCCCTCCATGCCGACGGCCAGCTGTTGATATTGCGCAAGCTCGGCCTGCGCCACGTAGACCGTCAGGGGCACGTCGCCGGCAAACGCGCGCGTCGTCAGCAGCGCCTGCTGCAGCAGGAAAGGCAAGACCAGGCCCAGGCCCTCTTGCGGCGCCTGGCGCAAGGCCAGTTCCAGGCCGTCACCGGCCGCGTGCAAGGATGCCGTCACACTGCCCGGTTGCAGGGGCAGGCACAGCTGCGACGGCAGCAACGTCACCTTGCGCGCGCCCTGCGCCAGCAAAGCTTTCACGAGTACCTCGGCCCAGGCGCGCTGCGCCACGGCCACCGTGCGCATGCCGGCAGCATCGGGTGCGCCGGCGGCCAGCAGGCAATCCTGGGTGTCGCCGAGGATGTGTTCTTCCACCAGGCCCGGCAAGGCCGCGCGCAGGCGGGCGCCGGCCAGCGGCGGCGTTTTCAGGCGCAGCAGGGTCACGTCGGCCGCCGCCAGCAGCAGCACCACCTGCTTCGCGCCAGCGATCAGCTGGCCCAGGCTGCCCAGCGGCGCGCTACCCTGCTGCAGCAGGGCGCCGCCATCGCCGGCCAGCACGAAGGAGCAGGCAGGCGCGCTGTCGGTGGACGCCTTGGCCGGGTGACGGATATACAATATTGTCAAAGTGACTCGCTTTCAGCTGTTAATTTTCCCGCAACCAGACCAGACGGGTGGTGCGCTGCGGATCCGTTTTTCGATTGACGAGCGCCACGGCATCCAGGGCGGCACGGTCCAGCCGCACGCGGATGACGGTGAGGAAGTAGCGGCTCTTCACATCGAGTTCCACGCCTTCAATCAGTTCAGCATTAATATTATTCTGGAAATTTAACTTATCGACAAACTTTTTACGCGGATTGCTCAAAGTCAGGGCACTGGCCTCGGACAGCGACATCATCGTCACGGCCGCCAGCACTTCGGCCGGCGCCGTATTCACGTTGATCCCCGTGATCTCCGGCAAGATGATGACGACATCGCGCAGCTGCTCGATCATCTGCGGCGTATAGCCGGGCACGGCCAGCAAATCCTCGACCTGCGTGAAGGCCACCGGTTCGCTGCCGCCACCCGAGGCGGGCGCGGCCGCAGGCGTCTTGCCATCGGCGCCACTGTCAGCGGCGCGTGGTTTCGGCTTCGCGCGCAGCACGGCATCGGCAGTGGCTTGCGCCAGGCCGCTATCGAGCTTCATGTTGGCCAACAGGCGCTGGTAGGCCAGCACCTGTTTCGGATTGATGCTGCCCGTGGCGTCGACCAGGTTGGTAATATTAAACCGCGCCTGCGCGTCGAGTGCGCGGCCCGAGACGGTGGCGTCGAATTTTTCCGTGTCGACCTTTTCGCGGTCCACGTAATCGTCGAGCCGCGCTTCCTCGATGGGCGTGGCCCAGACGCCGTCCAGCGCCGTCAGCATGGGATTGTCCTGGCGCAGCCAGAAGCGGGCAAAGTCGACCATGCCGCGCATGGCCCACTGCGTCTGCAGGCGCAGGCGCTGGTTTTCCATCGAACGCACCTGCACCTGCTGCTGCCAGAACAGGCTGGCGACGACGGTAATGGCCAGCGCCGTCAGCAGCAAGGCCGTGATGACGGCCACGCCGCGCTGGCGCGCGGGGAACTTGACGCGCTTCATCCCGGCCCCAATAAAAAGACTTTGGACAGGCCCGCGTCCTGGCCCGGCATCTGCAGGGTCACTTCCAGGCCAGGCACTTGCGTGGAGATGGTGGCGCCCGCCGTCAGCACGTTCCAGGCGCCATTGCTCCAGCCGCGCATGACCATGCTGTCGACGCCTTGCATCAGGGCCACGTCGGCGCTGGAGGTATCCGTATCGTCACGCGCCGCCTGCCACAGGGTGTCGAGCACGGCCAGGTCGCGCGTGCCGTTCGACTCGCGCCGCGTCAGCACGCCGCCGCGCAGGCGGTAAGTGACCACTTGCAACTGCTGCGGTTCCTGTTCCGATGCGGCCAGGCGCACCAGGGTCAGGCGGTCATTTTCCGCCGACAGGTTCAGGCGGCCATTCAGCAGGGTATTGCTCTGGCCGGCGCCGGCCAGATGGTCGCAATCGCTTTGCATCTGGGCAAACGCCAGTTGCATGCCGCGCGCCTGCTCCAGCTGGCTGGTCAACACTTCGCGCGAACGCATGATGCTGTCCAGGCCGCGCCAGCCCAGCACGGCGACCATGGCCAGGATGCCGATCGCCACGAGCAGCTCGATCAGGGTGAAACCGCCAGCAGGGACAGTGCGGCGCGCCATCAGTCGTTAAAGGAAAGTAACACCAGGCGCACGATGCGCCGGGCCGGGTATTGCGCGTCGTACACGTTCACGCGCACTTGCCGGATGCGGGGATTCGGCGTGGCCACCACTTCTTCCTCGCAGATCAGTTTTAAGTCCCCCTGCGGGCAGTCGACCGTCCGCTTGCCCGTCTGCGGAAAGGTTTTTGCCAGGCGCAGCCGTACCAGGTGGTTTTCCGCCGACCAGGTGGCCATCATGGCGCTGCGCAAGCCATCGCTGTTCTGCGTCAGGCTGCCCACGGCGCGCAGCGAGGCGCCCAGGGCCGTGCCGACGATGACCAGGGCCACCAATACTTCCAGCAAAGTAAAGCCGGACTGCGAGCCGCGCTGGCGGCGGTGAGGTGAGAGCCGCATCATTGTTCGACCGTGAAGTGGCCGATGCCGTCGGCACGGATGGCCACGCTGCGCTCGCCGCTGGCCAGGGTCAGCACGAAAGGCTTGTCGACCGGTTCGCGGCCGAAGATGATGCGCAGCGGCTGGGCCACGCTGTTCGAAGGCTGCACGCTGAGCAGCATGGGCGTGTTGGCAAACGCCCGCTCGCGCAGCAAATCATCCTGCGTCACGGGTTGCCACAGCTTTTCATTGAGGACCAGGAAACGGTATTGATTTTCGTCAGCCTCGAACGCCACCTGCCGGCTGCGCACGATGGCTTCATCGCGCGCCAGTTGCAGCAGCAGCGCGATGCGCTCGGCTTCCTTCTGCAGGGCTTGCTGGCCATTCGGCATGGCGTTCAGCGAGACCAGGCCCAGGGTGACGCCGATGATGACCATCACCACCAGCAATTCGATCAGCGTGAAGCCGCTGGCGCGTGGCCGGGGCGGTGCGCGACCGGTGGTCATGGCAGGCATGCAATGAAAAACTTACAGTTCCCAGGAGCCGATATCGGCATCGTCGCCGCTACCGCCAGGCTGGCCGTCGGCGCCCAGCGAGATCAGGTCGACTTCGCCTTTCACGCCCGGCGACAGGAACTGGTACGGATTGCCCCATGGATCCTTCGGCATTTTTTCCAGGTAACCGCCCGCTTTCCAGCCATTCGCGGCCGGTCCTGTGGTCGGTTTTTCGATCAGCGCCTGCAAGCCCTGCTCGGTGGTCGGGTAGCGCTGGTTATCCAGGCGATACAGTTTCAAGGCTTGCATCACGGTAGCGATGTCGACTTTCGCCGCCGCCACTTTCGACTCGCCCGTGCGGGCAATCAGCTTGGGTACCACCAGCGAGGCGAGAATGCCCATGATCACCACCACGACCATGATTTCGATCAAAGTGAAGCCACGCGCGCGGCGCTGGCGTGTCGGATGGTTTGCTGCGTTTTGCATAAGAAAGAGAGAAGAAGGTGAGTAATGAGTGCAGAGTATAAAGCGGAAATATGACAAAGCCTGTCATATAGGGAAAAATTTCTGCGGCGGAGGTCAGGCCGGCAAGACCACTACACCACAAACGGCGCAGCCGGGGTCGCGCGCGACGCGCATGCTGCTCCATTCCATGTGCAAGCCATCAAGCAGCAACAGCCGTCCCGCCAGTGATTCCCCAACGCCCATGATGAGTTTCAGCGCCTCGGCCGCCTGCATGGCGCCCACCACGCCCACCAGCGGCGCAAACACTCCCATGGTCGAGCACGCCTCGTCCGTGAACTGCTGCTCCTGCGGAAACAGGCAGGAATAACACGGCTGGCTAGCCGTGCGTGGGTCGAAGACGCTCACTTGCCCATCGAAACGGATCACCGCGCCCGACACCAGCGGCACTCTGCCCGCCACGCAGGCGCGGTTGACGGCGTGGCGCGTGGCGAAGTTGTCGGTGCAATCGAGCACCACCGTGGCGGAGCAGACCAGTTCGGCCAGGCGCGCGCCATCGAGGCGCTCCTGCAAGGCGACGATGTCGATCTCGGGATTGATGCCGGTCAAGGTCTCGCGCGCCGACAGCACTTTCGGCTGACCCACGCGGGCCGTCGTGTGGGCGATCTGGCGCTGCAGATTGGTCAGATCGACCGTGTCGTCATCGACCAGGGTCAGCTTGCCGACGCCGCTGGCGGCCAGGTACAGGGCCGCCGGCGAGCCCAGCCCGCCCGCGCCGATCACCAGCACATGCGCATCGAGCAAGGCTTGCTGGCCTTCGATGCCGATCTCGTCTAACAGGATGTGGCGCGAATAGCGCAGCAGTTGATTGTCGTTCACGGGGTCAGACCCGCTGGGGGGATGCGCCCCAATGGGGCACATCCCGATCGCGAAGCGACCGACCCCAGCACTTGCATTGGGTTAAGCATCACGGTTTCTGCACAGGGATTTTCTTGTCATCGGCCTTGATGTCGGAAGCAATTTCCGGCTTGGCGCTGATCTTCTCGCCCTTGGCTTCGACCTTGGCCAGCTGCACCGGCAAGCCCTGGAAATGGTTCAAGGCTTGCTGCAGCTGGAAATCGTCCTTGGCGCCGTATTCGAGCGGCTTGCGCTTTTTCGCCGTGGCGATCAGGCGCTGCTCTTCTTCCAGTTGATCCTGCATGCCTTCCATGGTCGGCTTGGCCGCTTCCGGCTTGCCATCGTTGCTGCTCAGGTGTTTTTCCAGGTCCGCCTCGCGCACCCGCAGGCTGTTCCAGCCATCGCCCTCGGCCGTTTCATCGACCAACAAATCGGGCACGATGCCGCGCGCCTGGATGGCCCGGCCTTTCGGCGTGTAGTAGCGGGCCGTCGTCAGCTTGACGGCCGTGTCGGCCGTGATCTGGCGCAAGGTTTGCACGGAACCCTTGCCGAACGTCTGCGTGCCGATGATGGTGGCGCGCTGGTAATCCTGCAAGGCGCCGGCGACGATTTCCGAGGCGGACGCGGAGCCGGCATTGACCAGCACCACCAGCGGCACGGTTTTCAGCGCGGCTGGCAGCTTGGCCAGCGGGTCGGCCTTGGCGCCCGGCGGCGCATAAAATTCGCGGCGGCCGTAAAACACCTGTTTCGATTCCGGCAACTGGCCTTTGGTGGAAACGATCACGGAGTTACCCGGAAGGAAGGCTGTCGCCACGCCGATGGCGCCCGGCACGACGCCACCGGGATCGTTGCGCAAGTCCAGCACCAGGCCCTTGAGCTTGGGGTCTTGCGCATACAGCGCGTTGATCTTTTTGACCATGTCATCGACGGTCGGTTCCTGGAATTGGGCGATGCGCAGCCAGGCATAGCCGGGCGCGACCATCTTGGCCTTCACGCTTTGCACGCGGATTTCCTCGCGCACGATGGGGAAGACCAGCGGCTTGCTGTCGCCCTTGCGCGACATCGTCAGCACCAGCTTGCTGCCAGGCTGGCCGCGCATCTTCTTGATGACCTCTTCCAGCTGCAAGCCTTTCAGCGGGATATTGTCGAGACGGGTGATCAGGTCACCGGCCAGGATACCGGCCTTGGCGGCCGGGCTGTCCTCGATGGGCGAGACGACTTTCACATAGCCGTCTTCCATGCTCACTTCGATGCCGATGCCGACAAACTTGCCCTGCACGCTTTCGCGCATTTCCTTGAAGGCATTTTTGTCGAGATACACTGAATGCGGGTCCAGCGACGAGACCATGCCGGATATGGCTTCCGTCAAAAGTTTCTTGTCTTCCACCTTCTCGACATAATCGGACTTGATCAGGCCGAAGACGTCGGACAGCTGGCGCAGCTCGTCGAGCGGCAGCGGGGCATTCGTGATTTTTTGCGCCACGGCCGGGAACTGCAGCGACATGCCGATGCCGGCCAGGACGCCCAGACCGATCAGGCCGATACTTTTGACTTTGATGCCCATGTCTTCTTCACAATCTACAAATTCGCTGCCGCAGCAATGGTGGGAACTTAAAACTTCACCCAGGTGGCGGGGTCGAAGGCGCGGCCCTGATGACGCAATTCAAAGTATAGCCCTGATTCCTCGTTGCCGCCGCTGTTGCCCGCGCTGGCAATGGCGTCGCCGCCCTTGACGGCGTCGCCCACGCGTTTCAGCAAGGATTGGTTATTGCCATAAATACTCATGTACTGGCCGCCGTGGTCGACGATGATCAAATTGCCGAAACCGCGCAGCCAGTCGGAAAACACCACCCGGCCGCCGGCGATGGCGTGGATCTCGCTGCCTTCGCCCGTGCGGATGAACACGCCCTTCCAGCTGGGGCCATCGCCGCGCTTGCTGCCGAAGCGGGCGGCAATCTTGCCCGCCACGGGCGCGCGCAGCTGCCCTTTCAGGCTGGCAAAGGCCCCGGCTGGCGCAGCCGGGCCCAGGCTTGGACGTTCCGGTTCCGGCTTGGGTTCGGGCTTCGGTGCCACCTTGGCCACTTGCGGCGGCTCGTCATCGTCGATCGGTTCCAGTTTCACGGGCGGCGGTGGCGGCGTTTGCGGCTTGATCTTGCCCGATTTATTTTGTTGCTCTTTCGCAAGGCGTTCGCGTTCAGCCTGCGCCTGGGCGGCCTTGGCGCGCGCGGCCAGCAGGCGTTCGCGTTTTTCCGCCGCGATCTTGGCGTCGGCGGCCGCTTTGGCGGCAGCGCGTTGCTCGGCCAGCAATTGCTGGCGTTTCTTTTCGGCCGCGGCAGCCGCGGCCTGTTCTTCGATCAGTTTTGCCAGCTTGTCGACCAGGTTGCCCATGCGCTGTTCGTCGCGCTCGACATTGCCAACTTCCTTGCGCTGCGCCACCAGGCGCTGCGACAAGCTCGTCAGCAAGGCGGCGCGGCGCGCCTTCTCTTGCACCAGCAGGGCCTTCTGGTCGCGCTCTTCCTGCGCGATTTCTTCCAGCTCATCCTTGGCGTTCTGCACGTCCGCCTGGTTTTTCTCCACGGCCAGCAAGTTGGCCCGCAAGGCGTCCAGCAGGCGTGCCTGCGCCTGCGACACATACGCCATCAATTGCAAGTCGCGGTTGATGCGGTTGGGGTTATCGCCTGACAAGAGCAGCTTGATGCGGTCTTCGTTACCGGCGACGTATTGTTCACGCAACAACTTTGACAACTGCGTCTTTTGTTTCCCGACCGTGGCCGTCAACTGCTGGTGCTCTTGCCCCAGCGCATTGAGTTTCACGCCCGTCTCGCTTTGCTCCTGCGCCAGGTCGCGCAAGGCGCGGTTGGCGTTGGAAATGGCCTCTTCCGACTCGGCCAGGGTATCGGCCGCGTCATCCTTGGCGCTTTCCGTGCGGCTGATGTCGCGCTTGAGCGCCGTCAGCTTTTGTTGCAATCCAGCACGTTGTGCTTCCGCGGCCGCCTTCTGCTTGCTGCGTTCGGTGGGCTTGGCGCCCTGCGCGGCACCGCTGGAAAGCAGCAGCGCTGCGCACAGCATGGCACCGGCGCGCCACGCCGGCAGGGGTTGTTCAGCAGAGGGGGCGATGGCTGTGCCGCGGAAGAAAGACAACAAGTTACTTGGCCTTCCCTTGGTTCGCCACGGCCGCTTGCGCTGCCGCAATCGCTGCCGGGTCGCCCAGGTAGTAGTGACGGATCGGTTTCAGGTCGGCGTCCAGTTCATACACGAGCGGCTGGCCGTTCGGAATGTTCAGGCCGACGATGTCGCTGTCGCTGATGCCATCGAGCATCTTGATCAGCGCGCGCAGGCTGTTGCCGTGGGCCGAAATGATGATTTTCTTGCCAGCGCGAATGGCCGGGGCGATTTCCTCATCCCAGGACGGCATCACGCGCGCCACGGTGTCTTTCAGGCATTCGGTCAGCGGAATCGACGCTTTCGGCAAGCCGGCATAGCGCGGATCGTTGAACGAGGCGCGGTCATCGTCTTCCGCCAGCGGCGGCGGCGGCGTGTCGTAGCTGCGGCGCCATACCAGTACTTGCTCGTCGCCATACTTGGCGGCCGTCTCGCCCTTGTCCAGGCCTTGCAGGGCGCCGTAGTGGCGCTCGTTCAAGCGCCAGTCGTTCTTGATTGGCAAATACATCATGTCCATCTCGTCGAGGGCCAGCCACAGAGTACGGATGGCGCGCTTCAGGACGGAAGTGTAGGCCAGGTCGAACGTAAAACCTTCCTGCTTGAGGATCTGGCCGGCGGCCTTGGCTTCGTTGACGCCCTTTTCCGTCAGATCGACGTCGGTCCAGCCGGTGAAGCGGTTATCGAGGTTCCAGGTGGACTCGCCGTGACGCATGAAAACGATTTTGTACATAGTTCTATCTTCTCAAGGGGGTTCAAATCAAAAAAGCAAAACGTAAAAAGACCTCGTCCAGCTTCTATTTTATAATGCGCGGATTGACTTAAACCATTGGACCCTACGTGAAATTCATTATCGACCACATTTTTCTGTTTGCCATCGTCATTATTTCCGGCGGCGCCCTCCTCTGGCCACTGCTGTCGATGCGCGGCAAGCGCGCGACCGTGCTGGAAGTCACGCAACTGATCAACCGCGGCAAAACCATCGTCGTCGACGTGCGCAGCGCGGAAGAATTCGCCACCGGCCACTTGCCTGACGCAAAAAATATTCCGCTGCCGGAACTGGCAAAACGCCTGGGCGAGCTGGAAAAATTCAAAACGCGCCCCATTGTAGTGGTTTGTCAGAAAGGTTCGCGTTCGGCAACCGCCGTTGGCCTGCTGGGCAAAGCCGGTTTCGCTGAGGCAACGAGCCTGGAAGGCGGCCTCGACGAATGGAAAAAGCAGGGTTTACCATTGAAGACCTTGTCGCTGGCGAAGTAAGCCTGCGCCAGCACTCACATAAGGAAGCATCATGACCGTCCCAGTAATTGTGTATAGCACCGCCGTGTGCCCGTATTGCGTGCGCGCCGAGCGCCTGTTGGAAGCCAAGGGCGTGAGCGTGCAAAAGATCCGCGTCGACCTCGACCCGGAAGAGCGCATCAAGATGATGGAACGCACGGGCCGCCGCACCGTGCCACAGATCTATGTGGGCGATACCCACGTGGGCGGATTCGACGATTTGTATGCGCTCGATCAAGCCGGCAAGCTGGACCCCTTGTTAAATGGCACGGCAGCCTGATATAAAGCGGGTTCGAGAAATTGCTTGGTTTTTTGTCGTATTGTTTTGATACAATTGCCCTCGCACCTGATCTGACCGTGCCTATCCGGCACGGTTTGAATACCGCAAGTACCATATTTGAACGGTGTGCCGTTCTTGTCCTTTACAACGAAAGCGTTCCATGTCCGACGAAAATCTGCAACCAGTCTTCCAAATCCAACGCGTCTACCTGAAAGACATGTCGCTGGAACAACCAAATTCCCCAGCTATTTTCCTGGAACAAGAAGCACCAGCCATCGAAGTGGCACTGGACGTGGGCGCTGCGCCTCTGGCCGACGGCATCTTCGAAGCCACCGTGACCATCACCGTGACCGCCAAAGTCGGCGAAAAAGTCGCTTTCCTGGTTGAAGGCAAACAAGCCGGCATCTTCGAAGCACGCAACATTCCTGCCGATCAACTCGATCCGCTGCTGGGAATCGGCTGCCCGAACATCATCTACCCTTACCTGCGCGCCAACATCGCCGACGTGATCACCCGTGCCGGCTTCCCGCCAGTGCACCTGGCCGAGATCAACTTCGAAGTGTTCTACCAACAACGTCTGCAAGCTATTGCTGACGCCGCTGCCGCAGCACCAGCAGCCAGCGAAACGCACTAAGCTCTTGCAAGACCCCGCCAGCCGCCAAGGCTGGCCTGACACGGCGGCCTGGCCGCCGTGTTTCGTTAAGGTTCAAAAATATCATGTTGAAAAGTGCGCTCTTGAGCAAGTTCCGCTGGATGGCCGGCGCCGTGCTGCTGCTGGCGACCGCCGCCAGCCACGCCGTCGATTTCAAAACGGTGGGCGCAGCTCCCGTGATCCTGTACGACGCGCCATCCGCCAAGGGCGGCAAGCTGTACGTGGCGCCACGCGGCATGCCGCTGGAAGTCGTGCTCAGCTACGGCGAATGGGTCAAGGTGCGCGACGCCAGCGGCGAAATGGCCTGGACGGAAGCCAAGGGCCTGTCGGCCAAGCGCAACCTCGTGGCACGCGCTGCGAACCTCAAGGTTCGCGCCAGCCCCGATGACACCGCCTCTGCCATCATCCTCGTCGACAAGGGCGTGCTGCTGGAAATGAGCGAGCAACCGAGCTCCGGCTGGATCAAGGTGCGCCACAAGGATGGCCAGAGCGGCTACGTCAAGACCAGCGAAGTGTGGGGCCTGTAAGCACCGCGTCCGTTCCCCCTGCCCCGTTGAGGTTGCATGCAAGTTTCTCCTGAAATCACTCCCGATATGATTCCCGCCGCCCGCAAGATCACCATCCTGGGCGCTGGCGCCTGGGGCACGGCCGTGGCGATGGCCCTGGCCGGCCGCCACGACGTGCTGCTGTGGGGCCGCAATGGCGACGCCATGGCCGCCATGGCCGCCAGTGGCGAAAACAGCTATTTGCCGGGCTTCCCTTTGCCGCCGCAACTGCGCATAGTCGCCGATTTCGACGCCGCCGTCGCGCATGCCGGTGGCGAACACGGCTTGCTGATCGCCGCCTGTCCCGTGGCGGGCTTGCGGCCGATGCTGCATCAATTGAAAGACAAGGCCATCGGCAAGCTGGTGTGGCTCTGTAAAGGGTTTGAAGGCGGCACGGGCTTGCTGCCGCACCAGATCGTGCAGGAAGTGCTGGGCGACAATATCCTTGGCGGCGCCCTGTCCGGCCCCTCGTTCGCACAGGAAGTGGCACGCGGCTTGCCGTGCGCGCTGACCATCGCCTCGCACAGTGCGGCCTTGCGCGGCGCCGTCGTCTCGGCCTTGCATGGCGGCACTATCCGCGTATATGCCAGCGACGACCTGGTGGGCGTGGAAGTAGGCGGCGCCGTCAAGAACGTGCTGGCGATTGCCACGGGCGTGGCTGACGGCCTGGGCCTGGGCTTGAATGCGCGCGCCGCACTGATCACGCGTGGCCTGGCGGAAATCACGCGCCTGGGCACGGCCCTGGGTGGCCAGACGGAAACGTTCATGGGCTTGACGGGCATGGGAGACTTGATTTTGACGTGCACGGGCGACCTGTCGCGCAACCGCCGGGTCGGCCTGGGCCTGGCGCAAGGCAAGGCGCTGGACACCATCGTGGCCGAACTCGGTCATGTAGCCGAAGGCGTACCCTGCGCCAAGGCCGTGCGCGAACTGGCGCGCCGCATGGGCGTCGACATGCCGATCACCAACGCGGTGGCCGGCGTGCTGTTCGATGGGGATTTGCCGCACGTGATGGTGCAGCAACTGCTGTCGCGCGATCCGCGCGCCGAGGCGGCCTGAAGCGCCAGGGGGCTCCTAGCGCCCCGCCTTGGCCATCAATATCGTCAGCAGCACCAAACTGTCTTCGCGCGCTTCCAGCGCATGCGCCTGACCGCCGTGCAGATACAGCATCTGCCCCGACCCCAGCACTTGCTCCCCGCCATGCGCCGTCACCGCCACCTGCCCTTGCAGGCACAGCAGGGTGATTTCACCGAGCACATGATGTTCGGGCATGGTCTTGCCCTTGGGCATGCACATGCGGATCAATTCCAGTTCATCCGTCCTGGCCAGCGCGATGGCGGAAAACTGCGACAGGTCGCCACCGTCCCTGCGCTGTACCTCGATCACCTGCCCTGAACTTGCGTGCTCCAATGCCATCATGTGCTCCTTCAGCAATTACTCGGTGACTTCCTCCGGCTCTTTCGCGCCGCGCATCCACTCGACCAGCGGCCACGCATCCTGCAAGCCTTCCGCCAGGGTCGGCAGCAGTTTCTCGGGCGCATTCACGGGCAACGGCACTTCGGTCCAGACAAAAAAGCTCTTCAGCTTGATGAATTCGATATGTTCGGCGTCCGCGTCGAAACCCTTGGGCGGGCGCTGCAACTTGCCCTCGTTCTGGATGGTGCCGAAACGGGCTTTCAAGCGCTTATTTTTCAGCACTTTGGAAAAACCTGGCGCGTCGTTGACCATGTGCTCGCGCAGCGCCTTCAGCCGGCCAGGCGGCGGCATGTATTCGCCGGCGCCGAACAGTAAATTTCCCTGCCCATCGATCTGCAGATAATACGTGGGGCCGCCCGCCTTGCTGGGACGGCGCATGTCGTTCGGCGCGATGGCGGCCGAAAAACGCGTTTTATACGGGCTCTTGTCGTGCGCGAAACGCACGTCGCGGTTGATGCGGAACAAGGCCTTCTTTGGATTACAGTATTTCACGGCCGGATCGAACTTGCCGAGTTCAGCAATGAGTGACGTCACCAGCGCAAGGAACTCCTCGCGCAGGATGTCGTAGCGGGGCTTGTTCATGACAAACCAGGGACGGTTGTTGTTGTCGCTCAGTTCACGTAAAAATTGGGTCAAGTCACGCACATGCATGTGTCAAATTCCGATCAGCAACTATTTGGAAAGCTCTTTCGGGATGGGGCGCTTGCCCACCATCACGTCGAGTGCCGCTTCGCGATTCTTGCGCAGCACCGTCATTTTAGCTTTTCCGCCGGGCGGGAGTTGGGCGATCAGGTTGAGCATTTCCGTCGTGTCGCCGACGGGCTTGCCATCGACGGCCAGCAGGATGTCGCCGGGCACGATGCCCGCCTTGTCAGCCGGGCCGTTGCGCACCACGCCGGCGATGATGGCGCCGCTCGAGCGCTGCAAGTTGAAGCTTTGCGCCAGCTCGGGCGTGATGTCCTGCGTTTCCACACCGATCCAGCCGCGCACCACGTGGCCATCCTTGATGATGGCTTCCATCACCGTTTTCCCCGTCGAGACGGGAATGGCGAAGCCGATGCCGACGGAACCGCCGCTTTGCGAGTAAATCGCCGTATTGATACCGATCAAGTTGCCGCGCGTATCGACCAGGGCGCCACCCGAATTGCCGAAGTTGATGGCCGCATCCGTCTGGATGAAATTTTCAAAGCTGTTGATGTGCAAGTTGTTGCGGCCCAGGGCGGAGATGATGCCCATGGTCACCGTCTGGCCCACGCCGAACGGGTTGCCGATGGCCAGCACCACGTCGCCCACGCGCGCCAGTTCCGACTGGCCCAGCACGATGACGGGCAGCTTGTCGAGGTCGATCTTGATCACGGCCAGGTCCGTTTCCGGGTCCAGGCCCACCACCTTGGCGGGCGCCTTGCGGCCATCGGTAAGCACGACTTCGATTTCGTCGGCGCCTTCGACCACGTGGTTGTTGGTCAGCACATAACCTTCATGGCTGACGATGACGCCCGAGCCGAGGCTGTTTTTCAAGTCCTCGCCATCGTCGCCGTCCAGGTCGCGCTCACCGAAGAAACGTTTAAAGAAGGGATCGCGCGCCAGCGGATGGGCGCCGCGCTTGGGCACTTGCAGGGTCAGGATGTTGACGACGGCGGGCATGGCGCGCGCCGCCGCGTCGCGGTAGGAACCGGGCGCCAGGCTGCTCGACGCCGTTTCCACCACGGGCACCGGTTTCGCCGCAGAGCCCAGTTGCTGTACCCGGCTGGCCGGGCGCAACGCGCCGTATACAAAGTACAGCGCCAACGCGATCGTCACGGTTTGCGCAAACAATAACCAGAATCGTCGCATACAGTTCTCTACCCAGGTCAGCCGGCCGGTGCCGGAACGACTTATTTTGCCAGATTGTTACTGTTGCGTGCGTTCTGCTGCAGGGAGTCGCGGATTTCACGCAGCAGCACGATGTCTTCCGGCGTGACCGGTGCCACTGCTGGCGCGACAGGTTCGCTGCGGCGGGCCTTGTTCATCAGGCGCACCATCTGGAAGATGATGAAGGCGAGAATGACAAAGTTGAGCAAAATGGTCAGAAAATTACCATAGGCCAGCACGGCGCCCGCCTTTTTCGCTTCCACCAGGGTCATCGTCGTGGCTTGGCCATTCAGAGGCAGGTAGTAATTGGCGAAATCGAGGCCGCCGAAAATGCGGCCGATGGGCGGCATGATCACATCTTGCACCAGGGAATCGACAATCTTGCCGAAGGCGCCACCGATAATGACACCGACCGCCAGATCGACGACGTTGCCTTTCATTGCAAATTCTTTAAATTCCGTCATCATTGCCATGAATTTCTCCTTCGGATATGTATAAAAAACATGCCGATCATACTATTGATTCCCGGTGCCACCAACTTGTGGTTGCTGGCGAGACCAATTCGGGCACAGCCGGATGCATCTAGTTCGAAAGAACTAGCCACCTCCTGCAAAAGTATATAAATTATGGTACAAGCAACGTTTTTGTTCTATTCGTTGTTTGCTTCACTTATAATTTGCGGTTGCCAGAAGTGGCTTTTTCACTTCCGGATAATCAACAAGAAACTGGCACGGGCTGCGCCATAGTCCGAAGTTCCGCAGGGATGTTGCCACTTTACCGTACAAAGATGCGGGTTGCGGCAAACAGTGGGAAAGAGCTTCGGCGACGGGTTTTTCGCGGCTGCCACTCATAATAAAGATTCGCATTTTGACTGATTGGGGTTTGCATGAGTAACGAAAAGCAGGTCGATTCAGGCCGTCGCGGCTTGCTCGTCGCCACGTGCGCGGCGGGCAGTGTAGTTGGATTGGCAACCGCGGGAGCCTTGGTAAGCACCTTCCAGCCGTCGGAGCGCGCGAAAGCGGCTGGCGCGCCGGTCGAAGTAGACATCACCACCTTGCAACCGGGCGAAATGCGCACCGTCGAATGGCGTGGCAAGCCGGTCTGGATCCTGAAGCGCACGCCGGAAATGATCGCGTCGCTCAAGCAAACCGATGGCAAGGTCGCCGACGCCAAGTCCCAACGCAATCCCGCCGAATTCACGCCTGACTACTGCATGAACGAAGCGCGCTCCATCAAGCCTGAAATTCTCGTCGCCGTCGGCATCTGCACCCACCTGGGCTGCTCCCCTTCCTCGAAATTTACCCCTGGCCCGCAACCGTCGCTGCCCGATGACTGGGAAGGCGGCTTCCTGTGCCCTTGCCACGGCTCCACCTTCGACATGGCTGGCCGCGTGTTCAAGAACAAGCCGGCGCCGGACAACCTGCAAGTGCCGCGCCATATGTACCTGAGCGACACCAAATTGCTGATAGGTAAAGACGAGAAAGGCGAGGCTTGATCATGGCTGCTTTTAAAGAAACGAAGTTCCCGGCAGACACTCCCGTCGCCGAAAAAGCGCTGGGCTGGGTCGATGACCGCTTTCCCCTGACCAAACTGTGGAATGACCAATGGGGCAAGTACTACGCCCCGAAAAACTTCAATTTCTGGTACATCTTCGGCTCGCTGGCCATGCTGGTGCTGGTCTTGCAGATCGTCACCGGCATCTTCCTGACCATGCACTACAAACCGGATGCGGCCCTGGCCTTCAATTCCGTCGAGTACATCATGCGCGAAGTACCGTGGGGCTGGCTGGTGCGCTACATGCACTCGACAGGCGCCTCGGCCTTCTTCATCATCGTCTACCTGCACATGACGCGCGCCCTGCTGTACGGCTCGTACCGCAAGCCACGCGAACTGATCTGGCTGTTCGGTTTTGCCATCTTCCTGTGCCTGATGGCCGAAGCGTTCTTCGGCTACCTGCTGCCATGGGGCCAGATGTCATACTGGGGCGCACAAGTGATCGTCAACCTGTTTGGCGCCATCCCGCTGATCGGCCCTGACCTGTCGCTGTGGATCCGTGGCGACTACGTCGTCTCCGACGCGACCCTGAACCGCTTCTTCGCCTTCCACGTGATCGCCATCCCGCTGGTACTGCTGGGCTTGGTTGCAGCGCACTTGATCGCCCTGCATGAAGTCGGTTCGAGCAATCCGGACGGCATCGAAGTGAAAGAAAACCTGGGCGCCGATGGCCACCCGGTCGATTCGATTCCTTCGCATCCTTACTACACCGTGCATGACCTGTTCGGCGTGTCGATCTTCCTCGTCATTTTCAGCGCCGTCGTGTTCTTCGCGCCGGAAATGGGTGGATATTTCCTGGAATACAACAACTTCCTGCCAGGCGACTCGCTGAAAACCCCGCTGCACATCGCGCCAACCTGGTACTTCACGCCGTTCTACTCGGTGCTGCGTGCCACCACGGCCGACTTCATGTACGTGCTGATGGGTGTCGTGGCGGCCTACGTGGTGTTCATCTGGCTCAAGTCGCGCCTGTCAACGACCGTCAAGTCCATCATCGCCGGCATCGCCATCGTCGCCATCATCGGCATGCTGCCGCAGGTGCTGGATGCGAAATTCTGGGGCGTGGTGTTCTTCGGCGGTTCCGTCGTGATCCTGGCCTTCCTGCCATGGTTAGACCATTCGCCCGTGAAATCGATACGCTACCGTCCGACCTGGCACAAATACATCTATGCCATCTTCGGCCTGTCGTTCCTGATCCTCGGCTACCTCGGTACCCAGGCGCCAACGGATACGAAAACCATCGTGTCGCAAGTGTGCACCCTGATTTACTTCAGCTTCTTCCTGCTGATGCCATGGTGGAGTGCCATGGGCAAGTTCAAGACCGTGCCGTCGCGTGTGACGTTTCACCCGCACTAAGCCGCTCTCACGCCACGCTCAAAGGACATACATCATATGAAGATTGCAAAAAAACTGCTCGCCATCCTGGCACTCGTGCCCGCCATGGCTCTCGCCAGCGAAGGCACCTTTCCGCTGGACAAGGCGCCTGACCGCCAGACCAACATGGCAGCGCTACAACATGGCGCCAAATTGTTCGTCAATTATTGCTTGAATTGCCACGCTGCCGTGTCGATGCGCTACAACCGCCTGCGCGATCTGGGTTTGACGGAAGACCAGATCAAGCAGAATCTGTTGTTCTCCGGTGATAAAGTAGGCGACCTGATGACGACGGCCCTGGCACCGCAGGATGCCAAGGCCTTCTTTGGCGTCGTACCGCCGGATTTGTCAGTAATTTCGCGCGCGAAATCATCTTCCGCTGGCACAGGCGGCGACTACCTGTATACTTACCTGCGTACGTTCTATAAAGACGACACTCGGCCGACCGGCTGGAACAATATGGTCTTGCCGAATGTTGCCATGCCGCATGTATTATGGGAATTGCAAGGTGTCCAGACTGCCAAGTTCGTGGAAGAGAATGATCCACACGACGCTGGCAAGAAGATCCACAAATTTACCGGCTTCGAGCAGGTCAAGCCAGGTACGTTGAACAAGATCGAGTATGACAATGCGGTAGCCGACCTGGTCGGCTACATGGAGTGGATGGCCGAACCGGCACAGCAAACACGCAAGCGCCTGGGCGTGTGGGTGCTGCTGTTCCTGTCGGTCTTTGCTTTGCTGGCATGGCGCCTTAACGCGTCGTTCTGGAAGGAAGTCAAATAAGTGAGGCGCCGGCCATAGGCCGGTTTATGCCTGTTTCTGCGTTGTCCGCATGAGTGGACAAGCGACCTGGGGTGAGCCGTTCGCGGCTTCACCCCCTTTGTTTCTAAGGAACTATAAAAAATGATGGTTCTCTATTCGGGTACAACCTGCCCATTTTCGCAACGCTGCCGCCTGGTCCTGTTTGAAAAAGGCATGGACTTCGAAGTGCGCGACGTCGACCTGTTCAACAAACCGGAAGACATTTCGACCATGAACCCGTACGGCCAGGTGCCTATCCTGGTCGAGCGCGAACTGATCCTGTATGAATCGAACATCATCAACGAGTACATCGATGAGCGCTTCCCGCATCCGCAACTGATGCCGGCCGATCCGCTGATGCGTGCCCGCGCGCGCCTGATGCTGTTCAATTTCGAAAAAGAACTGTTCGTGCACGTGCACGTGCTGGAAAGCGAACGCGCCAAGAGCAACGACAAGGCCCACGACAAGGCACGCGCGGAAATCCGCGACCGCCTGACGACGCTGGCACCGCTGTTCCTGAAAAACAAGTACATGCTGGGCGACGAATTCTCGATGCTCGACGTGGCTGTCGCGCCGCTGCTGTGGCGCCTGGACCACTACGGCATCGAACTGTCGAAGACGGCCGCACCGCTGATGAAATACGCCGAACGCATCTTCTCGCGTCCTGCGTACATCGAAGCACTCACTCCTTCGGAAAAAGTGATGCGTCGTTAAGATATTCCCGGCAAGCCACGCTTGCCGGGGCATCTTGGGCCACGTGTTAAAGTCGTTTTTTGCGCGAGCCAAGTCTTTTGAACTACCGGTGCGCCCGCCTCATGCCTGACGGGGGGCGCTCCCGCCTCACAGTGCCTACCATGTCTGAAATCTCAACCAAACCTTATATGCTGCGCGCCATCTACGAATGGTGCACCGACAGCGGCTACACGCCTTATCTCGCGGTCAAAGTCGATTCGCGCACCACGGTACCGATGGCATACGTGAAAAAGGGCGAAATCGTGCTCAACATCAGCTTCGGCGCCACCAGCGGCCTGAAGATGGACAACGACGCCATCCGCTTCCACGCCCGCTTTGGCGGCGTCTCGCGCGAAATCTACGTACCGGTCGACAACGTGATGGCCATCTACGCCAACGAAAACGGCCAGGGCATGGCCTTCGAGCCGGTGCTGGGCAACGATGATCCCGACGCGCAACCGACGGACAGCCCGGCCTCAGCCGACGTCCCGCCACCCGTGCTCACCCCCGCCGCCAGCACCCCGACCCTGTCATCCGTGCCGACCAGCTCCCCCGAACAACGCGACAGCGCCACGCCCGGCGACGACGAGCCACCAAAAAAAGGTGGCCGCCCGACCCTGACACGCATTAAATAGCGTATAATTCGCAACGCGCAGTTTTTGCCGACTTAGCTCATTTGGTAGAGCAGTTGATTTGTAATCATCAGGTGGCCAGTTCGAAACCGGCAGTCGGCACCAATAAATTCAAGCACTTAGCCCAATCCTCAGGATTGGGCTTTTTGCTTTCTGGACGCCATGTAAGCGCTGTGTAACCCGGCTTGATCAATCAAGCCGGAAGGGCCAGCGGCCTGTCGCACCATGCATGGGCGATCAAAGAGCCAAAACGGGCCTCATCGAATAAATGGGATGCGCAGGTGCGACGCCCTACTCTCAAGCACCAAGAACGCGCCGGATACATGCGCGGTCGCTGGTTATGGAAGTGGATCACCGAACATCGGCAGCTTGGGTCATCAACTCGTCGGAGCACCCGGTATTAAGACCGATGAGTTCAGGAGTCAGCGCTTACACAAAAGACTGTTGGCATAGTTGCAGTGCCTGGCTGCCGGCCTTTTGTCTCAGTGCCAGGAGTAAGCCCGGATGAGCAATTCTCTCTGAAAGATCAGGAGAATCCTGTTGAGCGCACCTAAGAGCAATGACCGCAAAAGTAGTTCAACAATGGCCTTGAAATCTGACCAAGCTACTGTTTGCAGATTTGCGCTAATCGGAGTCTGCGCAATATGCCATTCGTAAAATCCGATGGCGTTCTTGCATGCTGCGTTTAGGACAGTCATGGCACATTTCCCCATCAGCGCGACGAAAATGTTGGCAGCAGGACTTTCTGCATAAGGCAAGGCGTGGTTCTTGCTCTCCCATTTTTACTTCTATCACTGCAGCAGCGCTGGGCAGTCGCAGCGCCTCAAGCCATTGTTGGCTCCAGTATTTTATGTCGTTATTGGGTATCGTCTTTCGATGTTGCTGGGCATGTAGCAGTGCCGACGTTACGCAATCGGCCTCCAGCATCTTGGCTAGCTTTTCTGATAGCTTGATGTGCTTGCGTAATGCGATATAAAGCGAATCGCGCAGTACAACGATGTTTGTTGCTGCAGTCTTAATCAAGCTCTCGGTTTTTGCTGTATGCAGCGTTTGCTGTGGAAGAGAAAATCCAGCAACATAGCCAGGGTGCAACGTTTGCTTCATTCCGCTCAGACTCGGTACACAGTGCGCTAAATGTGTGCTGAGCACGCAAAGATATACCGGCTGCCATATCAACAGGTTCCAGCAACGACACGACCAGTAATGCGGGCCTGCTTCCGGGTAGTTACTTTGCAAAAATTGATACAGATGTTGTACTGCCGATGCAGGCTCATGATCGACATCAATTGTTATGGGATGGGGTTGCCCAAGGTGACCGGCGATCTTACCGTCCAGGCCAGGCAGAACCTGGCTGATCATGGCGAATAATTCCTGCAGTGACATGAAGCCTCATGAAAGCATGACAGCGTTGAAAAAGCCGCAGAGCAGGGTACATAGCTTGCGTTATGCACCCTGATGTTTGCGCTGATCTGCCTGATCAGAAGCGTCTGCGCAGCGTAGCGTTGATATTGCGCGGCTTGCCAACCTGGTATTGGTCGTATTGGCCTAGTTGCGAGTAGTAAGTCTTGTCGAACACGTTTTCCACATTCACCGTGAGCGACAGCTGCTTGTCAAACTCGTAGCGCGCCATCAGATTCCATAGTGCGTAAGAGCCTTCTTCCAGCTTGACCTTGCTGCGATCAGGTCGATTGACGATGTTGCTGTTCTGACTTTGCCAGTTGGCGCCGCCGCCTAAGGTCAGCTGATTCCATGCGCCTGGGAGCTGGTAGCTGCTGAAAAGCTTGAATTGACGGCGTGGCAGGGAGGTACTGAGTGCCTGCCCTTTATCGTCATGGCTGGAAAACACCGTGTAGCCAGCAGTCAGGTTCCAGCCCTTGGCTAACTGGCCGGAAATTTCTGTTTCGAAACCGCGTGTCTTACCACTGCCGACACTTTGATAGACCTGTACGCGTCCCGGCAGATACTGTCCAGGTACAGCTTGCGCTATGTTTTGGCGATCAATATCAAACACGGCGGCAGAGACATTGACTGCATTGTCCAGCAGGGCTGCTTTGACGCCGATCTCCCGATTCTGTCCGATTTCCGGAACCAGTGCCTTTGCGTTGGCATCGAGCACGGTTTGCGGTGTGAAGATGTCCGTATAACTGGCATACACCGAGGTGGTATCGGTGACGGCATAATTGATACCACCATAGAAGGAGAACTCGTTGTAGTCAGCATCGCTACGCGTACCAAAGTTGTTAGTCTTGTTTTGGTAGTTGGTGTAGCGTCCGCCAAGAATGAGCGATAGCGGGTCGGTCAGCGACAGCTGCGTGACAGCGTAGAGTGCCTGCTGTTTGTTGCGGCCATCGGAACCGGTCGTGCTGGTCGAACTCCATGCAGGCTCGGCTATGCCGTAGCCTGGAGTGAGGAAATTACCCAGTGGTGGCAGTGCTGCGCTGGGGTAGTAATACGGGGTATTAAAGTTTTGCTCGTTGAGATTCAAGCCCACATTGAGCTTGTGCTGGCGGCCCAATAATTGGTAATTTCCACTCAAGCGCAGGTCGCTAGCGTGTTGAATGCGTGTCGCTTCAATCTTACTGAAGGCACCACTGTTTAAACCCAAATTGGTTTGCGCATTCGGTGTGCCGTAGACGTAGGCATTATTCATCTCCAGTTGGTTGTGACCATAGGCAAAGCTGGCTAGCAGTTGCCAATTTTCGTTGAGCGTATGTCTGAGGCTGGCAAATGCATTGAACGCAGTGGTGCCTGATTTAGACCAGGGCTGCGCAGTGGAGGCCGAGCGCGGATAATTGGTTCTGCTGCCATCACTATAGAACAGCGGTAAGCCACCCGATATCGTGCCGTGAGTGCGATTTTTTTGATAATCCATACCGACTGTGAGGAGCGTATCGCTGCTCAGGTCAGTTTCGATCACGCCATAGAGAACGTCGCGCTGTTGTCGGTAACGGTCGAGGAAAGACTTGTTCTCCTGATGCGCGCCGACAAGGCGCCCACGCACACTGCCGCTGGCATTGATAGGGCCGGCAACATCGACTTCGCTGCGCCAGGCATTCCACGAACCCAGCCCCAGCAAGGCACTCCCCTGGAAATCGGCAGTCGGTTTTTTACGAATCAGATTGACCGAGGCAGAGGGATTGCCGGGGCCAGTGGTCAGGCCAGTAGCGCCGCGCACGACTTCCACACGGTCGTACAGCGCGGTGTCCATCGCATTATCGCCGTAGTTAAAACGGGTATCGTAGAAGGTGGGGACGCCATCGTACAAAATGTTAGTAATGCTCATGCCGCGTGAAAACAGACTGAAACGGTCTGCCTCGTATTGTTTGGCACTCAAGCCCGTCGTGGCATTGATGACATCAATCACGCGTTCGAGCCGTTGGTCTTGCAAGCGTTGGTAAGTGATCACACTGACCGATTGCGGTGTATCTCGCAGGGACAGATCAAGACCAGTTGCACTGGAGGCTCTGGGCGCGGTGTAGGACTGCGAATCTTCAGTCGTCGTTGAGGATGCACGTTTGGCCGTGACGGTAATCTGGCTTAGCATGGCCGGATCGGACCTCGTTTCGGCGCGAGCGACAGCTAGTTCTGTCAGGCTGGTGCTAGCCAATAATAAACCGATGACTTTGCGTGTTTTAGCGTGCTTCATTAATTTGACTCTCTTTCTTGATCAGGTAGTGGATGGTTGCGATTGTTCGTATCTGCTCACTGACTCAAGCCTTATTGCGTAGGCGGAACTGGTGTAACGGGTTGTCGAGCATGCCGGCAAATTTCAGATTTTTTTCTCTGTCATCCAGATCTATCATTTGCTGGTTGTTATTGAGTTGCAGACGATTCAGGCAGGTACGCACAAAGTTGGGCTTGAACAGATCAAATTGACGATACTTAGCAGCAAACTGAGGGTGACTGCTTTGGTAGTTCATCACACAGCTTGCTACCGCTTGCCAGAATTGTGTTTCCGGTAAATTTGCTTGCCTGTCGAGCAGGGGTGCCAGGTAGCGGAAGAAGCAGTCAAAAATATCCAGAAAGATGTAATTGATCTTCATATCGTCTTCGATCTTCACTGAGATACGCTCCACGCCGGGTGGCAGTTGGCGATCACTGTTAAGCAGGCCAATCTCCTCGGCGATGTCCTTCATGAAGACAAATTGTGGAACGGCGTTTTCCAGAACCATAATCAGGTTTTCACCGTGCGGCATGAATACAAGGTCATAGGCAAAGAAGGCATGCAGAAGCGGTGTCAGATACGTATCCAGATAGCGCTGCAGCCAGTCGCGGGCATCAAGACCAGAGCGTTTGACCAGTGCCGCAGCCAGCGAGTGGCCCTCATTATCGACATGCAGTAGCGAGGCCATCGTCATCAATTGCTGTCCTGCGCGCAGTTGAGTAACAGGACTCTCGCGCCAAAGGGCTGACAGCATTTTTTTGTACGGCGTATCTTTTTCTACCGCCGCCTCAATATAGCGATTGTGATATCCAATGGAAGCGACCTCACGCAGTACTGTGAAGCGTTTTTCTTTGAAGACACTATCGGCAGCCACCAGTTCTGTGAGCCACTCATTAATTTGCGGCGTGGCGCTCATGTAGTAAGGGGACAGACCGCGCATGAAGCCCATATTCAAAATAGATAGAGAAGTTTTGACGTAGCGACGCTGCGGCTTGGATATATTGAAGAAGGTACGGATAGATTGCTGGGCAAGATATTGGTCTTCGCTACTACCCAGATAGACGATATGCGCGTTCGCGATATCGGCAGCGAAGCAGGTCGAGATTTTTTCGCGCCACTGCCAGGGATGTACTGGCATGAAGTAGTAGTCGCCGATCTGGCAGTCGGCATCAGCAAGTCTGGATTTGAAGGATGCCAGCGTGGCTTCGGACAGCTCCGAGGCCAGCAAAGTGGCATAGTCCAGTTCGCGCACGCTGGAAAATCTGGCATGTGTTTTTGCCACGGCGATCCACTCCAGTTCCAGCGGAGTAGCACTCTCTGGCGCATAGCGTAAAAAATCCTGGCTGTCGAAGCCAATGCGGCCATTGTTGGCGATAAAAACCGGATGGCCTTCACTCATGCCAGTTTCTACCTGCTGATAAGATGCCTGCACCAGCTCTGCCGAGCTCAGTGTCTGTTTTATCTGCTTGAAGGCTTTGCTGTTAAGTGTGGCGCTGATTTCATCGAGATAAATCGGCAGTTGTTGTGTACTGATACCCAGCCGGTCTTTTAACTCAATAATCAATGTGAGTGCATCGAGCGCAACTTCCGTATCGTGTTGAAATTTGCGAATGGACTGCGGCACGATATCCAAATGATCGAGCTCGTAACGCTGCGCAGTAAACATGTAACTGATCTCTTGAGTGCTGATATCTACGCGGTAGGTATTGGTCTCTTTTTGCGGTAACACCTCCAGCAGTTTTTCATGCGCAAACTCACTCAGTATTTTGCGTACCAGGTGACGATTTGCCTGTGCCCAGTTAGCACTGTTGAGATGGCTGAGTGGCTGTTGCAGAGTGGGAATGCTGATATCCATTGATGAAGTCCTCTGTGTCATGTTTGAAGGGTGATACAAGTGCAAGCAGGCGGTGGCAAAATCGGCGCGACTGCAAAAGGCTAGGCTGGCTAGTTTGTTGCCAAGCTGGATGTCTCCTTGATAGACAAAACCTGCTTTGCGATTGAGCGCATGGATTTTCTGGTTCTGCACATCGGGCTCGACCACGATGCGTTGAATAGAAGGCTGCTGAAACAGGAACTCCAGGATCAGTTCCAGCAGGGTCTGAGTGAAGCCGTGCACAGGTTTTTCTGCCGGGCCGACAAAAAAATGCATGCCCCGGTCGCCAGCTTGTACCGGATAGTGTTGTCCTAGCTCGTCCTGTGCCGGAGCGTAGCTTTCCATCAAAAAACTCAGCTCGTCTTTGACGATGCCAACGTAAGCATTGGCGTGTCCGCTCGTTTGCAACTGGCGATAAAAGCTGTGGACCTGATCCAGACTTTGCCCTTGCATACCCCAAAAACGTGCATAGTCGAGGTTGAACCAACGATGCAGCACCGGTATGTCTTGCGCTTGCAGCAGGCGTATCTGCAGAGACCCCAGGCGGGCGTGCTGCTTTTCAAAAAGAATGCTTGGTTTCATGCAGTCACCGCCTTCTTAGAGGAGACCTCACATAGCAAGGGGTAACTCAGCACAGACAGGACAAAGCCTATAGCGGCCAGCAAGAAAGGTGCAGATAGTCCCTGACTTGCCACCAGTGAGCCGGCAGTAAATGACGATCCAATCACGCCGAGGTTTTGAAACAGATTAATCAGGCTATAGTCTCTGGCGTAGTCGTCTGGCCTACTTCGCTGGAATAGCAGTACGTCCAGATGGACGGTGACCTGAAACATTGCCCAGCCGAACAGGCAGCGTCCCAGCACGATAGCGACAGGCTGCGGCCAGGCTTGTAACAGCAGCCCCAGCGCCCCCAGAATGAGGCAGGGAACCGGGCGATTGAGGAGGAAGTGGCTGCGGCTGGCAGCATGATTGCTCCACAGTGCCAGCAGTGCCATGCCAGCTGGAATGGCAAACGCCAGACCCGATACCGTTGTGTTATCAATGCCAGAGGCCAGTTGCCAGTGCTCTGCAAAGAAAGGGCGAACCAGATAGGCGCTGAAATAGAACAGCATCATCGCTATTCCCAACAGATACAGGGGACGGCGACCGCGAAAGCTCGCACCATGGCCCATCACATGCGCCTCGCCGGGTTGTTGCGTGACCTTGCCGCTGCAGAGCAGGTAGATGCAGATCAGCGTCTGGATGGCATCACCGGCTGCCATGAACAAGAACACGTCTTCAACTGACCAGCGATCCAGGACAACACCCCCGATGATGGCGCCGAAGATGCCACCAAAGTGGATCACGATGGAAAGCAGGCTAGCCATGAAGACATGTCGCTCTGGCTTTTGCAGGCGCATCATGAAGGGATAAATCAAGAGATAGCTGCCTTTGAAAGCAATCATGCACAGCGAGACCAGCCAAAACATCGCAAGTGACTCAATGTGCATGCAGTACAAACACAGCAGGCCGGCTGCGATCTGAGTGATCACCAGCAATTTAATGACCGCCAGTTTGCGTGCGACTCTTGCCCAGACGGGCAGCGCCAGGATCACGGTGGCACTCATTGCCGCCAGATATGCGCCGACATGCTCGGGGCTTTCCATCCCAAAGCGTTGCGCAAAGAACTGGGGGTAAAACGGAATGAGCATGGTGTCGCTGATGACAGCGACGACCGTCATCGATAGTAAGAAAAAGGCTGTATTCATGCAGCTTTAGCCTCTTCTGGGATGACTTCGCTACCCAGCGGCAGTACAAATTCCTGAAAAGCAATGCGCTGCTCAATGGCGTAATGTTCGACACCGGTGATTTCGCGCAGGATAGTGGCATTGCGATAACAGGCCATTCCCAGATCGGGCGTACTCAGACCATGGCTGTATAAGCCTACGTTCTGGACAAATACTTCGCTGGCGGCATCATCGACACTGTAATTACGCGCTACGTCTAATCTTTTTTTCTCATCCCAGCGCAGACGCGATCGGATAGGCGACAGAAACTCAGGTAGCTGGTAGTGATAACCGGTCGCCAGTACGAGTGCTTCGCTTTGCTGTTGGTAGTCCTGACCGGATTCAGTCTGACGCAGCACCATGTCGTAACGATCCCTTACTTCGTCGTAATGGCAAAAACGCAGGTCGGCGTTGGTGAGCAAACGTGTGGGTATATCGCCGTTCAGTCGTTTGTTGTAGAGCAGATCAAAAATGTCGTTGATCAATCTGAGATTGATGCCTTTATACAGGCCGTGCTGTTGCCGGATCAGTTTGTCACGTTTAGTGGCGGGAAGAGCGTGGAAGTAATCGATGTAATCAGGCGAGGTCATTTCCAGCGTCAGCTTGCTGTATTCCAGCGGATAGAAACGTGGCGAGCGCGTCAGCCAATCGAGCTGATAACCGCATCGGTCAATATCTTGCAGCAGGTCATAGTAAATTTCTGCTGCACTTTGACCACTGCCAATAATGGTGATGGAGCGCCTGCGTTGCAGGCTAGCTTTGTCACGCAGATAACTGGCAGCATGTCGTGCACGCACACCTAAGTGGCGGCAGCATTCTGGAATAAACGGGCTGGTGCCGGTGCCAAGCACCAGCTTGCGCGCACGGTAGGTGCAAATCTGGCCACTACGAAGGTCGCGGCTATGCACCAGGTATAGCGCTTCTGCTGCATCGTACTCCACACGTTCTACGCGGTTTCCTAAGCGGACATTAGACAGCTGTGCAAGTGCCCACTGACAGTAAGCGTTGTACTCATTACGCATCAGGAAAAAGCTTTCCTTGATATAGAAAGAGTAGAGCCGACCCTGCGTTTTAGCGTAATTGAGAAAACTGAAAGGGCTGGTGGGGTCGGCCAGCGTGACCAGGTCCGCCATGAATGGTGTTTGCAAGGTGGCGTTAGGCAGCATCATGCCCGCGTGCCATTCAAATTGCGCCACCTGATCCAGAAATAGTGCGTTGACGTCGGTTAAGGGCTCGGTGAGGCAAGCCAGACTGAGATTGAATGGGCCTAGACCAATGGCGATGAAATCATAAGTTTTCAGCTGCATGAGACTTTTTCTCCAGGATGATTGAGGCAAAAGTTCAATGAGGTAAAGCCCCAATTTTTATTGGCATAAAAAATTCATTACCTCCTTGTGCGAGGTGACTGAATTGAACGAGTCGAACGTGCTGGGCAGGTTGCAGACCGATGGCTTGAGGTCAGGCAAGTACTGCGTTATACGAGTGCGCGTGACCTGAAAATCCTGGGGGATGGTTTTGGCGGGGAAAGCAAACCGTTGCCTGTGGATCGTCGCAGGTTGTTGCCGTCTGGGTGGGGGTCGAGGACCTTCCTGGAGTAGCTCTGTTGTAGCTTTGATTGTCACAAGAAGAATGGCTGTCTATAAGACTGGCGCTATTTCTGTCTGATTTTTCATGTGACAAGCTCTACAATAATTCAAATACAAATGATAATCAATATCATTTCGCATAAAATACAATTCTGCTGCGATCAAATTCGACAGTTGCCGGTAGTTGTCAGGAGTGAGCTCTTTGCAGATACGACGACAAACCGACTTGATCAATCAGGCCGGACGGGCCAGCGGCCTGTCGCACCATGCATGGGCGATCAAAGAGCCAAAAACGGCTCTTGTCGAATACATCGCATGCACAGGTGCGACGCCCTTCTCTCAAGCACCAAGAACGCGCCGGATACCCTCTACCGGCCAGGCCAACCGGCCGTTCACCCGAACCGGTCGCAGAGGTCCATTTTCGGCGGATGCCCATATGCCTGCGGCTGTTCAAGGAGTACGGGCTGCCCACGGCAAATGCCGAGATTGCGACCTTCGGCGCGCAGCGGGTGCTCGTCGTCGAGCGTTTCGACCGCGTGCGATCAAACGATGGCAAGCAGCTGTTCCCGCTGGTTCAGGAGGATTTTTGCCAGGCAACGGGAACATCACCGCTGCTGAAATACGAAAATGACGGTGGGCCGGGGTTAAAACAGATGTTTACCCTGCTGCAGCAATCGCAGCAGAGCGCTGCCGACATGCACACGCTGATGGCCTCCCAACTTCTGTGCTGGATGCTGCGCGCCCCCGATAGCCACGCCAAGAACTTCAGTATCGAGCGACTCGCGGGCGCCGGCCGGTTCAAGCTGACGCCCATCTATGATGTGATGTCCGGCTATCCTGTGATCGGCTCAGGACCCAAGCAGTGGGCCGAACGCAAGCTCAAGATGGCGATGGCACTACTCGGTAGCAACCGGCACTACCTCGCGCATGGCATCCAGCGGCGACACTTCAACAGCACTGCAAAGGCGGTCGGCTATGGCGCGCACGCCGAACCGCTCCTGCTCGATTTCATTGCCCGCACACCCGCCATCGTGGACAAGGTCCGCAGCGAACTGCCTGTGGGTTTTTCGGAAAAGGTGGCGGACAGAATTCTGGGCGGCCTGCTTGCTTTAGCAGCCACCCTCCAATAGATGCCGCCAGCCTGAAGGGAAGGACTCTCGGCTTGCGCGACGCATTGCTGCACCGCGCAATGACGTCCAGCACATTTAAGCGCAAGATGAGCACGTGCTTGCGCAAAGCAGGCTCCCGATGTCTGGCTTGCCTACCTGGGGAAATATCATGTCCGCACACACTTACAAGCTGATCGAACTGGTTGGCACATCGACCGAGAGCAGCGATCAGGCGATACGCGATGCCGTTACCAAGGCGGCGCTGACGGTCAAGCATATGGACTGGTATGAAGTGACCGAGTCACGCGGCCATATTGTCGACGGCAAGGTGGCGCACTTCCAGGTCACGCTCAAGGTCGGCTTCCGGCTCGAGTAAAGGGTTCGAGTAAAGGGTTCGAGTAAGACGGGCGGCGCGCTCACCGCCGCCCAGGCGCTCCCCGGCTCTCCAGCCACTCCCGGCCGCCGCTGTCCAGCGCGGCTTGAATCACCTTTTCCGGCAAGCTGTAGACGGTCGCCCAGCTGGCGCGGCCATCCTGCGTGTTGGCGGGAAAGCTGTGCGTCTCGATGGGCCAGTGGTATTTGCGTTTCAGCGCCTTGACGATGGCGGCCAGCGAGACGCGGCCTTGCAGCGGTTCTGCGCCGGACTGGTCGCGGTTCGACAGCAGCACGGCCAGGACCTGGCCGCGGCCCGTGCGCGCGCCGGGGAAGGTGGGGGTTTTGTTTGCCATGGCCTATTTTACCGGGCAATTATCGGACGCGATGCGATGTGCCGCACCTTTGATCTGGCGCCAGCGCCGCAGCGGCTTTACGTCCACGATGGGTATTTCGCCAGGCGGGCCAGCGCCGCCCGCCAAGCGGCGTCGGCCTTTCTTACACTGTGCCTCCGTCAGTTCAGTTCGCTTTACGCAAGCACTTGATTTCATGTGATTTTTTTGTGTGGCACGCAAGCTGCTTATCACTGTCTGCGAGATGAATCCAGACAAGTCATTCTGGATTCTTTATCCCCCGGATTTTCCGAGACTGACCACGATACGAGGCTGCGATGAACGTCGATCACACACGAAGCAAGACCCTGGGCTGGCTGGGCGTACTGGCGGCGGCAAGCCTGCTGGTCTGCGGCCAGGCGCAGGCCGGCGCGTACGGCCTGGCCGTCAACGACTTGAGCAATTTCCGTATCACCACCAGCGCCGGTAACTTGTCGCTGGCCGGCGCCAACCGCAATGCCAGCGATAGCGCGTTTTTCGAAGGCGGCGTGGCCGTCAATCCGCGTGCCGTCAATACGGGCCCGGCCGCCAACGCGGACGTGCTGCAAGTGTGCTCGGGCGGCGGCTGCAGCGGCTTGCCGCAAAATAGCTACGCCCCCAGCCCCAGTTCCACCCTGGAGTTCGCGCGCGGCGATGCGCATGCCTTCGGCAATATGCTCAATGGCGGCGCCACCGTGCGCGCCGTGGCGGAAGCACAGCGCAACACGGTCGGCGCCGCCACGGCCACGGCCGGCGACACCCTCACCGGCTCCGTCAACCTGACCCTCTCAAGCGCCGGCTTCATCACCTTCAGCTTCATGGGACGACGCGATCTGCGCACCAGCGTGACGACCTTGGGCGACAAGTCGAACGTGTCGATCATGGATATCTTCAATATCTCCTGCAACAGCGCCAGCCCCGTCGGCTGCCTGTCGAACGCGAACGCCGATGGCGTGATCTTCCAGTTCGCCCCCGATGGCGATGCCAACAATGGCAGCGACATCAACGGCAACCATACGGTCGGCAGCCTCGACCCGTTCAGCCTGAACTTGACAGCCGGCACCAACGACCCGGCCACCGGGCGCGCCTTCACGAATGGCTTTGCGCTGTTTTCCCTGACCTCGAATTTCGCCCTGCCGGCCGGCAGCTACACCTTGAACTTTTCCAAGTCCACGCGCACCGACATCGTCGTCATCGATCCCCTGGCCGTGCCGGAACCAGGCACCCTGTTCCTGCTGGGCCTGGGACTGGCCGCCCTCGCCTACACGCGCCGCCGCCAGCCGCAATAGACACTGTCGGAGGCGTGTCAGCCGAGCCGCGCCAGCGCCTGGCGCGCCAGCTGCAATTGCTGCGAATAATAGCGGTGCAACATGGCCGGGTCGCTCAGGTCATGGCCGAGGATCAGGCGCAGCTCGCTGGCAGGGCAATCGGCGGCCTGGGTCTGCACCTGCGTTTGTACCTGCGTCCCCAGCTGGCGGACCAGCTGGCGCGCCGCCAGCTCCTGCGCGGGCCGATACTCGACGCGCGTGCGCGCCACCTGAAAGCTGGTTTCATTGCTCAGGCGCACCACCTGCACGGGAGCACCGGCCAGGCTGCGCGCCAGCGCGGCGGCCAGGCCGGGCACGCCGTTGCCGTTCACAATTTCCAGGCGCGGAGGCGGTACGCCAGCCGCCGCCACGGGCCGCTCAAGCACGCTGACGGGCGCGCTGTGCGCCGCCGGCACGCGCTGCAAGCGGGCCATGCCCTCGCTCTGCGTGATCTCCACGCGCGCCATGGCACGCGCATCCTGCGCCGGCGTCGGCGTCGGCGCGGGCGCAGGCACGCCCTGCGGTGGCGCCTCCTTGCGCAAGACGGCCAGGTCGCGCCGCAAATCGTGTTCCTGCAAGCTGGCCGCCTGGCGCCGCATGACGGCCGCGCGTTCGTGTTGCCCCAGCCGTTCGAGCACTTGCGCCAGGTGCTGCCAGGCCAGCGCATTGAGCGGGTCGAGCAAGCACGCCTGTTCCAGCGCAGTCAACGCTTGCGCATCGCGTCCGCTTAAATGATAGGCATGACCGAGATTGCTGAACAGATAGGCTTGCTGCGGCAGCGGCGTGCCCGCCTCCTGCGTCAAGGCCAGCCAATGGGCAATCGCCGCGTCGTGTTCGCCCCGCTGCGCATGCAGCACGGCCAGGCCGTTGCGCGCGTTCACGTGGCGCGGCGCATGGCGCAGTGCTTGCTCATAGGCCGCTTGCGCGGCGGGCAGGTTGCCCCGCTCGAAGTGCTGGCGCCCCGTCAGATAGGCGGCATCGGCATCAGGCCACGCCGGCCCTGGCACGTAGGCCAGTTGCGTGGCACAGGCGGCCAGGCCCAGGCAGGCACAGGCGGCTGCCTGGCGGGATATGGTCAAGCGCATGGTGACTCCTTTCAGCGGCTGGCCATGGCCGGCACGAGCACGCGATAGACTTCGATCACGGCCGGCCCCATGAGCACCAGCATGAGGGTGGGAAAGACGCAAAAGATCAGCGGGAACAGCAGTTTCAGGGCAATCTTCGCTGCCGCCTCTTCGGCCAGCAGGCTGCGCTTGCCGCGCAGGTTTTCCGAATGCACGCGCAGCGAATCGCCCATGCTGGTGCCGAAGCGTTCCGATTGAATCAGCATGGCGACCAGGGTGTCGACATCTTCCACGCCGCTGCGCAGGGCCAGGTTGCGCAGCGCCTTTTCCTTGGAAAAGCCGGCGCGCATTTCCATCAGCACCAGTTGCAATTCCTGCGCCAGCACCACGCTCTTGATGTGGATTTCGCCCGACACTTTGACCAGCGCGCGCTCCAGGCTCAGGCCCGCTTCCACGCAGACGGTCAGCAAGTCGAGCGCGTCGGGAATGTTTTCAAAGATGTCGCGCTGGCGCCGCTTGGCCGTGCTGGCCAGCACCAGATTCGGCAGGTAATAGCCGATGGTGGCGCTGACGCACAGCAGCAACAGCAGCACGCTGCGCAATTGCGCCGCCATGGCGCTGGCCGCATACAGGCCCAGCACAGTGGGAAACAGCAGGGCCAGCACGCTTTTCGCGGCGAAGTACAGGGCCGGCGCGCTGGCTTGCCGCCAGCCCGCGTTCATGAAACGCGTGCGCAGCGGCGAGCGCTCCCAGCCCTCTTCCGGCAGCGACAGCTTGCTGAACGGCTGCGCCACGCGCGCCACGCGCTCCACCCAGCCCGTGTCGGCCACCGCCTCGCTGGCGGCCGGCGTCATGGAACCGAACAGGCGCTGGCGCAAGGCGCCGGGAAAGAAGATCAGCCACGCCAGCAGGGCCAGCGCCACCACCACGGCGAAGACGATCACGAGAAACAGCAGTTGTGCACCGCTCATGCCACCTCCTGTTTTAGATACGGATGCGGATGACGTTGCGCATCCAGACGACGCCCAATGCCACCATGCCGGCCGCGTACCACAGCAACTTGATGCCGCTGGGATCGGTCCACAGCAGGCGGATGTATTGCGGGTTGACCAGCGCCATGACGCCGATCATCACCACCGGCATCAAGCCCAGCACCCAGGCCGACATGCGCCCCTCGGCCGACAGCACGCGCACCTGTCCCAGCAGCTTTAAGCGGGCGCGGATGATGCGCGCGATGCTGACCAGCACTTCCGCCAGATTGCCGCCCGATTCGCGCTGCACCAGCACGGCGATGACGAGGTAGCGCAAGTCCGTCAGCGGAATGCGCGCGGCCAGGTTTTGCAGCGCCTCGTTCATCGGCACGCCGTAATTGATTTCTTCGTGCGCCATCTTGAATTCACCGCTGATCGGCTCATTGAGTTCATCGCCCACCATCTGCAGCACATTCGAAAACGAGTGCCCGGCGCGCAAGGCGCGGGCCAGGAAATCGGCCGCTTCCGGCAATTGCGCCTCGAACTTTTTCAGCCGCGCCGCGCGCGCGCGCAGCACGACCATGCACGGCCCGCCGCCGGCCAGGCCCAGCAGCAGCAAGGCGCCCGGCAGCGGCATGGGCCAGATGGCCAGCCACAGCAGCGCCGCCAGCAACAGGGCGCCCGCGCCGCCCAGGAACTGCGCCACCGACCAGGACAAGCCCGATTGCAGCAGCAGGTGGTCGAGCCGTGCCGCCTGCGGCAGGCGCCGCAGCCAGCGCTCCAGACCGGGCGCACGCGCATAGCGGCGCTGCTTGAGGATGGAGACCCGCTCGCCGTCCGCCTCGCCGCGCGCCGCCATCAGCCGCAAGCGCCGGTTGATGCGCCGCGCCGCGCTGCCATGCGTGCCCGACCACCACAGCCAGGCGCCCTCCACCATCAGGATGCAGGCGGCGAACAGCAGCACGGCAAAGCCGTAGAAGACCAGATCCATGCTTGCCCTCCTTATTCGTAGATGCGGTCGGGATCGAAGACACTATCGGGTACCGGCGCGCCGAACATGCGCAGGCGTTCCGTAAAGCGGGGCCGCACACCCGTAGCGCAAAAGTGGCCCTGCACCTTGCCCTCGGCATCGACGCCCGTCTGCTCGAAGCGGAAGATTTCATGCATGGCGATGATGTCGCCCTCCATGCCCGTCACTTCCTGCAGGCTGACCAGCTTGCGCGCGCCATCCGTCAGGCGCGACACTTGCATCACCACCGTCACGGCAGAACAGATCTGCTGGCGCGTGGCGCGCGGCGTCAGGTTCACGCTGGCCATGCCGACCATGTTTTCCAGCCGCGCCAGCGCGTCGCGCGCCGTGTTCGAGTGGATCGTCGCCAAAGACCCCTCATGGCCCGTGTTCATCGCCTGCAGCATGTCGAGCGCCTCGGCGCCGCGCACCTCGCCCAGGATGATGCGGTCGGGCCGCATGCGCAGCGCATTGCGCACCAGCGCGCGCTGCGATACTTCCCCCTTGCCCTCGATATTCGGCGGACGCGTTTCCAGGCGCACCACGTGCGGCTGGCGCAGCGCCAGTTCGGCCGCATCCTCGATGGTGACGATGCGCTCGCTGCCGGGAATGAAGCCGGACAGCACGTTGAGCAGGGTCGTCTTGCCGCTGCCCGTGCCACCCGAAATCAGGATGTTGACTTTCGCCTGCCCCAGCGCCTGCAGCACCTGCACCATGGGCGGCGTCAGGCTTTTGTAGTCGAGCAGATTGGCGATCGTCAAAGGCTGCACGGCGAAGCGCCGGATCGACAGGATCGGGCCATCGACGGCCAGCGGCGGAATGATGGCATTGACCCGGGAGCCGTCCGGCAGGCGCGCATCGACCATCGGGCTCGATTCGTCGACGCGCCGTCCCACGCGCGAGACGATCTTTTCGATGATCTTCATCAGGTGCGCATTATCGTGGAAGGTCACGTCCGTCAGCTGCAGCCGCCCGCCCCGCTCGACATACACCTTGTCGCAGGTATTGACGAGGATATCGGACACGCTGGCATCGGCCAGCAAGGGCTCGAGCGGGCCAAAGCCCAGCATCTCGTGCTGGATGTCGAGCACCAGGCTATGTCGTTCGTGCTGGTTCAGCACGATGCGCTCTTCCTCGATCACGCGCTGCACCAGCAGCGCCAGCTCGTGCTTGAACTGCTCGGCCGTCAGGCGCTTCAAGCGCTCCAGGTCGATACGGTCGAGTATCGTCTGGTGCATGGTCTTCTTCAGCTCCTGGTAGGCGTGCAGGGCCAGCGCCCCTTGTCCATTCGTGGCGGGGCGCAGCGTTTCATTCGCCGCCAGGCGTTCGCGTAAAGTCATCTCGACTCCCATGATGGCTCCCGGCGGGAGCCTTGACATCTCTCCCGGTCCTAAGCCTCGCTGCGGCTGAACAGGCGGTCGAACAGGCCGCGGCTTTCCGTCACGCGGCGCGCCGTCACCAGTTCCACCAGTTCGGCCAGGCTGCGCGCCACGGCGCTGGTGCGCGACAGCTGCAGCAGCGGGATGCCCTGGTTGACGGAATCGGTGGCGGCGATGTAATCGTTGGGCACCGTGTGCACCACTTCCGCGCCCAGCGCCTGCTCCAGGTCGGCCAGGCGCAGCCGTCCGCCCTTTTCATAGCGGTTGACGATCAGGCGCAAGCGTTCGCCCGGATAGCCAAGCGAGCGGAAAATGTCGAGCAGGCGGCGCCCGTCGCGGATGTCGGGCAAGGCCAGCTGCAGCACCGGGTAGATGGCGTCGGCGCTGTCGAGCGCGCGCAGCGACAGCGCATCGATCTGGCGTCCCACGTCGAGCACGATGTAGTCGTAGTGCTGGCGCGCCACGGCCAGGATGCGGTCCATGTGCTCGGGCTGCATGTCGACCTTGTGCGCGGGGTCGTCGGCCGCCGCCAGCACGCCGAAGTTCGGCGTCACGTGCACCAGGCACGAAGCGAGAAAGGCGCCATCCATGCGCGCGATCTGCGCGCAGATATCGGACAGGGTCATGGCCGGCTTCTGGTCCGAGACATACAGGGTCGCATCGCCGAACTGGCCGTGCAGGTCGATCAGCAGCACCTTGCAACAGGCCAGGCTGGCCAGCGCGTAGGAAAAATTCGTCGACAAAAAGGTGGCGCCGCTGCCGCCCTTGCATGAAATGAAAGCGAGCACTTTACCGTCGCGCATCTGCGTCACGCCGGCCTGGATATCGACCCTGTCCATCGCCTCATGGAAAGCCTTGTGCACCAGCGGCAGTTGCAGCACTTCGCGCATGCCGGCGCGCATGGCGCGTATCAGGACATCCTGCTGCTGGCCGCGCGTGAGCAGCATCAGCACGGCCAGCGGATACTGGCGCGCCAGGCGCTCGAGCAGGTCGGCTTCGTCGGCATCGATGCCGCTGGCGTCGACGATCACCAGCTCGGGCGCTTCGGGCAGCATGCGCTCGACGGCGTCGCGCAGGCCGCTGCGCCGCTCCAGCAGCCGCAGCACAGGCATGCGGGCCGCGCCCTGCGCCGCGATTTCATCGTGCAAGCTGGCGTCGCGGGTAATCATCAAGGCTTTCATCGCGCCTCCTTCATTGAATGCAACACATTCGGCTGCGCCGGCGGATCGGCGCTCATGGACAAAAACCGGGATTGTCCGGATACCCCAGCGACTCGGCCACCGCCATGGTGGTCGCGCTGGGCAAACGTATGGCGCCTGCGCCGGAAGGAAACATCATCCCCAGCAGCGGCAGGACAGGACGGTAGGGCACGCTCTCGCAGCGCGCGCCATCACCCGGCTGGCACAGGCGCGCACGCACGAAGCGGATGCAGCTGGCGCCATGTGGATCGTCCAGGCAATTGATGCGGTTGCGTTGCGGACAGCCCGGCAGCACCGTCACCGTCACGGCCGCCAGCGCGGCGCCGCCAGCGCTTTCCGACAAATAATCGATGCGCACATGCGCGTCGCTGATGCCGCCGCCCAGCGGCAGCGTACCCGGCGTGGCGCGCAGCACGGCTTGCGTGCGCACCGCTTGCAAGGCGCCGGCATTGCTGAAATCGGTGACGGCGGCAGCGCGCGCCGCGCGCCGGGTAATCTCATGCACCATATTCCACACGTACACGGCGCGCGCCATTTCCAGCACGGCAAACAGGAACAAAAAGAACAGCAGCGCCAGCATGGCGAATTCGACGGCGAAGACGCCGCGCTGGCGCTGCCGCTGCCGGCGGAGGCGCAGGTTAATGGACATAGCGCAATGTCGCGTTGGCGCGCAGGGGAATCGGCGCCAGTTGCGGCAACCACTTGCGGGTCAGCGCAGGCAGGAAATCGACCGGCATGTCGGCGGTGACCTTGATGCGCACCTGCAGCGGCGCCGTCGCGTAACTGCCGCAGGCATAGGAATCGTCGGCGTACACGCAGTCCACATTGACCCATGCGGGATTGATGCTCGGCCAGCTTTCCGCCATCGCCTCGGCCACCATCTCCCGGGCCAGCGCGGCGCCCTGGCTCGCCGTGTCGAACTTGCCCATCTGCGGCAGCGGCATGGTCGCCATATAGCGCGCCGCATCGTGCGCGCTTTTTTGCAGGGCCGTGTACACCAGCAGCGCGCGGCCAAACAGCAGCACGAAGGGCAGCAGCCCCATGAAAAACAGCAGGATCAGCGCCAGCTCGATGGCGGCGACTCCGCCCTGGCGGCGCGCAGTGCGGCAGGGCGGCCTCATTGCAGCAGCTCCGCGGGACCGACCAGCGTCCCCTCGTCCACCAGCCCGGCAAATTCGGCGCTCAATACGCCATTGCTGGCCGGCGCCGTCATGAAGAAGCGGCCGATGCCGCGCACCTGCGCCAGCACGTCGCTGCCGGGAGGTACGGGACAGGCCAGCAGGGCAATGTGCAGCAGGCGCCGCAGCGCCACGCCCGTGTTGCCGGTCGGCGCCGTCTGGAATCCCAGCGTCTGGTAGGGCGGCGTGGCAGGGTAGCCAGACTTGGCGGCCGGCGCGGCCGGGCTGGCCGGATACAGCTTGGGCCAGTCGCTGGTGGCAAACGCCACATAGCCGCCGGCCGGCTTCACACTGCTGTATTTGACAGCCCTGGCAAACGACCACAGCGGTCCATAACTGCCGACGGCGGGCGGCGTCGCGTTCGATTCCGGGTCGGCCACGGACAGTAGCGGATTGCCCGTGCTCAGGGCGCTCGGCGCGTCGGGCGTGTTCGTCATCCACCAGCTCGCGGCCGTATTCGGATAGGCGCGGATATTCGTGTCGGGCGGCGCCGTGACGACATGGCAGCCGCTGCCCGCATGCTGGTTGAAGCGCGCATTGAAAGCCGTCCACAGCGTGGCGGGAAAAAGCCGGTGCACATGCACCTGGGCGTTGCCGATGCGCGGATACAGCACCGTGCCGCTGCAGACAAACGGCAGCACGCTCGCTGCGCCGACCTGCTGCGACGTTCCCACCACGCCCGCCTGGCCCAGCGGATTGAGCACGAAATGTTCGGCCGCCGGGCCGTGCGGATTGAGCTGCAACAAGTTATACGCCACGCCGCGGCGAAAGCCATATTCCAGCAACTCGACGGCCGGCAGCAGCGCCGCATTCGTGCGCGGGCTGGCCGCGCTGGCCGACAGCGCGCAGACGGCCAGCGGCATCAGGTGCAAGCTGGTGCGCCCCGCCACGGCGCGCGCCCCCGTGTCCAGGGTGCGCAACGCCGGCGACCAGGCGCCGAGAAAGGCCGTCGCCACCCGCCCCAGCGAGGGGGTATTGGCCTGCGTATCGACACGCACGAACAGCGCCGTGGCGGCGTCGGGCACGGCGCCAGCCGCATGCCACTCGCTGGCAGGCGCCTCTGGCGCGCTGGCGAAGCGGATGCTGGCGTCCGACAGGATGGCGCCCTGCATGCGGCGCCGCCATGCGCTCCTGTCGGCCGCGCTGCTCTTGGCTTTTTCCACGGCAAGAAGCAGACCCTCGGGCGTGCCCACCAGTTCCGCGGCGGCCGCCAGCGCCGCGTTGTCGGCCAGGTTTTGCAGTTCCGTCTTGCGGCCAATGACCTGGCCCACATCGAGCGCCAGGCCGATAAAACCCAGCACCACGATGAGCAGGATGGAAAAGGCGATCAGCATCGCCCCGCGCTGAGCCTGGCGTCTATTTGCCATTGCCGCCTCCCAGCATGAACTGCACCGGCTGCGGCGCCTGGGCGTTCGGTTCGGCAAACGACGCGCGGTAACGCTGCATGACGGCGTGCGCGCTGGGACCGTCAAGGCCATCGGCCGGCGTGCGCTTGCCCGCGCTGGCCGGATCGCGCACCTGCTGCGCCATGGCCAGGCGCACGGCGTCGCCGAAGCGCCGGTCCAGCTGCGGCGTGCTGCCTTGCGCGCAGGCGGCCAGCTGCAAGGCCAGGGCCAGGGCGGAAAAACGCCGCAGCGATATCAGGAGCGAGCTCGGCATGGCGTATCTCCCCGTCTCATTTCAACTCGAAACCGTTAGCCACGCGCAGTGGAGGCACGGACGGCGGCACGGACGGCGGCGGCACGGAGCTTTCCATCTTGCCGCCCAACATCAAGTCCATGCGCGAGGGCGGCGCCAGCTGCGCCGTCGGCAGCACGGCATCGGCCGGCAAGGGTTTCACCAAGTGCGCGGTAATGACGAACAGCAACTCCGTGCGGTCGTGCTGGAAATCCGTGCTGCGAAACAGCGCACCGAGGATAGGCACTTCGCTGAGCCAGGGCACGCCCGTGATGTTGCTCACCTGGTTGTTCTTGATCAAGCCGCCGATGGCATAGCTCTGGCCGTCGTACAGCTGCACCGTGGTCGAGGCGCGCCGCGTGGTGATGACGGGCAAAATTGAGCGTCCGCTGACGCCGGCGGCGGAAATGCCCACCCCCTCGCGCGACAGTTCCGACACTTCCGGCGCCACCTTCAGATTGATGCGCCCGCCCGACAGCACGGTGGGGGTGAAGCGCAGGCCGACGCCATACTCGCGCTCTTCCAGGGTGATCTTGTTGTTGTCCTGGCCGACGGGAATGAAGATCTTGCCGCCGGCCAAAAAACTGCCCTCTTGCCCGCTGATCGCCATCACCGTCGGTTCGGCCAGGATGCGCACCAGGCCATCCTGTTTCTGCGCCTCGATGGTCAGCTGCTGGCGGCCATTCGACTTGCGCACGTCGAGCAAGCCATTGGCCGTACCGCTGAGGAAATTCGACAGCAAGGTGGTGGCCCAGCTGCCGGACGCGAAGCGCAGGGTGGCGCCCACTTCCAGCCGTTCCAGCAGCGACTTCGACACTTCGGCGATCTGCACGGCCAGCATCACTTGCTGCGGCGCACTGACGTCGAGCATGTTGATGATGCGGCTGTGCGCGCCACCCGCGCCGCCAGCGGGCGCCGTGGCGGCGAGCGGCATGGCGGCACCATCGGCAGGCTTGGGCAGCGCCAGCGGCACTGTAGCGCGGCGCACATAGGCGTGCGCCAGCTCGACGGCGCGCAGCACGGCGCCCGCATCCTGTACCGTGCCCGACAGCACCAGGGTGTCGGCCACGGCCGTGACGCGGATGGCTTTCTCTTCCGGCATGAGGGCCGCCAGCGTCGTTTGCAAACCGGCCGGGTCCATGCTGACGCTGACGTTCACCACGCTGCACACGCCGCTCTTGCCCTGGATGATCATATTCGTGCTGCCCACGTCGACGCCGACCACATACAAGGTGTCGGGCGCGACCAGCATGGCTTGCAGCACGGCCGGATTGCCGACGCTGCGCTGTTGTACCGCTTCAGGCAGGCGCAGCATGCTCGACTTGCCCACCTGTAGTTGCAGATTGCCGGGCGAGGCCGCTTCACCGCCGCAGCGCAGGCCAGGATCGGCCGCCGCACCGGCAAGCGGCGACAGCAGGCAGCACAGTATCAGCAGGGCGCGGTTCATGAGCGTGTCCATGGTTGAGCAAGGCAGCTAAAAACATTCGCGCGACTGGCGCGTCCCGTCGATGACGCCGCTGCACTGGCGCGCCTGCTCCGGCGGCGCCTTCGCCATGCGTACCGGGCGCGGCGCGGCGACCGGCACGGGCGCGGCGGCAGGAGCGGGCTCGGCTTCATGCGGTCCGCCCAGCAAGGTCAGCTTGGTGGCGCCCGCCGTCACGCCCGGCTGCGGGTCGACCTGGTTGCGCAGCACCAGCGACAGGCTGCCCACGCTGCGCGCCAGATCCAGGTTTTCCGCCTGTTCCGGCGTCACTTCCAAGGTCACGGCATTGACCACGCGCGGCTTGGTCTCGTCGCGCCCCACTTCCTGCGCCACGGCCAGCACGAGGATGCGTTCGAGCACGATCTTGGAAATATTGCGGCTTTGCGGAAATGCGCGGTCGCCGGCATCCTGCTGGGTACTCACGATGATGTCGACATAGTTGCCAGGCAAGGCGAAGCCGGCCACGCCGATCACATCGTTGACGCGCACGGTGATGGCGCGCCGCCCTTGCGTGATCAGGGCCGACAGGCCGCCCAGGGTGCCGGCCGGCGCCAGCTTGGCTTCGCTCAGCGGCTCGCCGCGCAGCACGCTGGTTTTCAGCACCCGTCCCGCCAGTCTCAAAGGGTCTTGCAGCGCGCCCTGCGGCAAGCTTTCCGCCGGCCATACGGCCAGGCGCAGCATCTCTGGCGTCAGGCGCTGGCCCAGGTTGACATCGCTGGCGGCGACGACGATCTTGCCCTTGCCGGCCGGCGTCTGGCGCAACAGCCAGTGCGAGGCCAGCAGCACTGCCAGCAGGCCCAGCACCACAGCCAGGCCCATCATCAAGAGGGCGCGCCGGTTTTTCATGTGATGTGCTCGCACAGGCTGGCGGCCGGCATGTCGCAGCTGGCAAACAGGGTGCTCCAGGCCTGTTCCAGGGCGGCTACCGTCAGGTGCGCTTCGCTGCCGGCAAAGCCGGCGAAGTCGCCTATGCGCGCTAGCAATTCCTGCGGATAGCTGGCCAGCAAGGGCCGTCCCTGCGCGCCGTGCAAGTGCAGCAGATGGTTCAGGGCCAGCTCGTCGATGGCCATGCCGGCCAGCCGGCATTGCTGGCGGAACAGCGCGCGATAGGCGCTCTCGGCCAACGGCCCCACCTGTACCTTGTAAGCGATGCGGCGCAACAGGGCGGCGTCAAACAGTTCTCCCGGCGGCACATTCGTAGCCAGCACGAGGGCGTTGTCGAACGGCACGCTGATCTGCACGCCGCCTGGCAAGCCCAGCTGGTCGCTGCCGCGCGCCAGCGGCTGCATCAGCCGCGTCAGCAATTCTTGCGCGCCCAGGCGCTGGCGGCCCAGGTCGTCGATGATCAGCATGCCGTTATTTGCCCGCACATGGAGCGGCGCCTGGTAGCAGCCGCCGCTGACGTCATGGCGCAGCTCCAGCATACCGGCGTCGAGCTCGGCACCCACGTGAATCACGGGACGCTGGCACAGCACCCAGCGGATGTCCGTGCTGCGCCGCTCCAGCGCCTGGCGCGCAGGGCTGACATGCTGCGGCGCGGGCCGCAGGTGCAGGGCCGGATCGTACAGCTGGATGATGTCCTGGCCGACGACGATGGCGTACGGCACGGCCACCAGCCCGTGCAGCAATTGGCCCAGCTGCAGCGCCAGGGTCGACTTGCCGCTGCCGGGCGGACCGTACAGCAGTAGCGAGCGCCCCGAATGCAGGGCCGCGCCGACCACGTCGAGCATGCCCGGCCCCGCATGGGCGCCCCCCAGCACGGCGGCCAGGTCATCACTGCCGACGCGCTGTTCCTGCGCCAGCCACGACTGGCGCGCCACCATGGCGCGGTACGCTTCCAGCGTGACGGGGGCGGCGCCGATATATGCGCAGCGCTCGAGGAAGGCGCTGGCGCGCTGCTTGCCGGCGCTCGTCAGCTGGTACTGCACGTCGATCTCGGATTCGCCACGCCAGGCCACTTCGGCCATCTGCTCCGTCACCATGAAATCGAGCACTTCGCGCAAGACATTGATCGACAGGCGCAAGCGCGTCGTCAGTGCGGACAGATGCGTCTTGCCGCTCACAAACATCAGCTTGGCGATCAGTTCGACGACCAGCGGCCGCTCGAGTCCCGTTTCACGCAAGCTCTTCGGCTGCGGCGGCAAGGGCGGCATCCGGTTCGCGTCGGCAGGGCGCGGCGCACTCTCGCTGCTCATGGAATAGTCGACCTCGGTCATGCTGCGTCTCCAAGCCGGTTAAGAGGGCATACAACAGACTTCATTCTAGCGAGCGGGGACTGGCGCCCATTGATCAAGAGCAATGAATACTAATCAGAAATAATTGCGCCCTTGCACCAGCAGGCAGCCCAGGGCAATGGCCAATCCGTAGGGCATATTGCCCACGCTGGCGCCGCTGCCGAGTGCGTTTGGCGCCAGGGGAATGCCGGCCATGCGCGCGATCATCGGCCACAGCAGCTGGCGCAGATTGCCCAGGCAGGCGCGCCACTTGCCCTGGTACGTGATCATCAGCACGGCCATCAGGCCGCCCAGGACAAACGTGGCGAAACAGATCAGCAGCACGGGCCAGGGACCGGCAAAGGCGCCCGCCATGGCGATCAGCTTGACGTCGCCGGCGGCCATGCCGCGCAGCACGTACAAAGGCAGGAACAGAAAGAAGCCCGTCGCCATGCCGCCCAGCCACAGCGGCACCACTTGTTGCGGCCACAGCCACAGGTGCAAGGCCAGCGCGGCGAGGATGCCGGACAACACCACACCATTGGGTATCTTGCGGCGTATCAAATCACTGACGGCGGCCCCCGTCACAAAGCACAGCAACAGCAAATCGCACAAGGCAGTTGCAGGCATGGCACACCTCCCGAAAAAAACCCGCCACCGGACAGCCGATGGCGGGCACCCGCTTAGGGCGTCAACACCAGGTTCGACGAAATGTCGGTGAGGACGGCCAGCAAGTTGGTCTTGATCAGCAAGAAACCGGCCGTGATGGCGGTAGCCATCAAGGCCGCAATCAGGCCGTATTCGATTGCCGTAATGCCATCCTCATCCTTGACAAACTGCTGTACTGCCGACAGGAAGGTATGCATGACAAGCTCCCAAAAGTGAATCACAAGTCCCTGGCGCAATCGGGTGTGAAACATTGCCCATTCCTGCTAATATGTTTCCTGCCGTAAATTTCTGCGCCATTGCATTGACTATAAAGCGTCCACGTTTTGGCAAATTGACGCGCCACAAGTTTCCGCATGGAAATTATCAAACCCTGTTGACATGTCGGCTGGCGCAAACAAATGTTGCGATCCGGATTGAAAGCCTTCGTCAGGGCAAGTTTTTTGCAATGAGTGCATGAATCTCATGTATTTACATGAAATATTGCATACGTTAATTGCCTATTAGGCAAAAAGACATTATCCTGCTTAGCTCTTCTTTGGAAAGGCCTCTCGCCCGGCGGTAAAGAGCGTCATGCCACCAAATAAATCTTGGCTTCTTGTAGACGGACGCGAATTGCTTGACGCAATGTTGGTATGAAGAATCTTGTGTGACTACTTTCCAGAGATCGACAATGGATTCCCTACTGAAACACATGGTGGACATGACCGGGCACCGCGACCACACGATGCTCGACATCTCCGTGATCTCGGCGGTTCAGGAACTCGCTGCCGCATCGCAGACCCGTGTGCTGGCCCTGACCACCGTGCGTGGCCAGGTGTTCGTGCGGTCGCGGGCCATCATCGTGGCGGGCAGCGTGGCCCGCATGGAAGAACATAACGACCCGACCCTGCCCGGCGAACCGCTGTCGGACTACCCGGCGCTGGCCGCCTGCATCAAACGCCATGAAGCGAGCGCCGATACCCTGTGCGCCGACGGCCGACACCTGCTGTGGCTACCCATCTGGATCGGCGACCAGGTCACCACCTGCCTGGAAATCACCAACCCCACGCCGTACACGGGCGCCACCATCCAGGTGATCGGCGGCATCGTCAGCGTGTACCGCAATTTCCAGAACCTGCTCGACTACAGCGAACGCGATTCGCTGACCGGCTTGTTGAACCGCAAGACCTTCGACGACCAGCTGGCGAAAATCCTGCACAGCCGCGGCGAACCGGAGGCGGACAAGCCGCTACCCGTCGATGCAGAACGGCGCCACCATACGGACACGGAACGGCAATGGCTGGCCGTGATCGATGTCGATCATTTCAAACTGGTCAACGATAAATTTGGCCACCTGTATGGCGATGAAGTGCTGATCCTGATCGCCAACCAGCTGCAATCGTCGTTCCGCTCGCAAGACCGCATCTTCCGCTTCGGCGGCGAGGAATTCGTCGTGCTGCTGCGCTCGATCACCCTGGACAATGCGCAGAAAATCATCGACCGCTTCCGCACCAATGTCGAGGCGCACGACTTCCCGCAAGTGGGCAGAGTGACCGTCAGCGTGGGCTTCGTCAGCATCAACGCCTACGAAGCGCCCGTCATCATCCTCGGCCGCGCCGACCAGGCCCTGTATTACGCCAAGAGCCATGGCCGCAACCTGGCATGCCATTACGACGAGCTGGTAGAGAAAGGCTTGTTGACGACCATTGCCTCGAATGACACAGCGGAGTTTTTCTAAGCATCCGCAAGGGAGAGAAAGCGCATGGGATCGACCTGCCATTTGGCGGCCGACTCATGGCCGACGATCTTGTCGGCGCCGCCAAAACCGAAGCCGCGCGACAGGTCGACCGTTTCCGGCTTGATGTAAGTCTTGCTCTTCGTACTGAAAAACACATTCACTTTCGGCGCCAGCAGATTGCTTTCGTGCGCCTCGATGACGACGGCCAGGCGGCCCGATTCCAGCATCACCATGGTGCCGACCGGATAGATGCCCACGCAGCGCATGAAATCCTGCGCGAACACGGGGTTGAAATGAAATTTGCTCCACTCATAGATCTTGCGCAGGGCTTCGGCAGCGGGAATACCCTTGTGATAGCTGCGGTCGGACGTCAGGGCGTCATATACGTCGACGATGGCGGACATCTGCGCCAGCTCGCTGATGGCGTCGCCGGCCAGCTGGTCCGGGTAGCCGCTGCCGTCGCGCCGCTCGTGGTGGTGCAAGGCGATGTCGAGGGGAATCGCGCCCACCTCGGGCGACTGGCGCAGGATCTCGTAGCCGTCACGGGGATGGCGCTTGATCAGGGCAAATTCTTCCGGCGTCAAAGGGCCGGGCTTGTTCAGCACGCTGTCGGGCACCAGTGCCTTGCCCGTGTCATGCAGCAAACCACCGAGGCCGGCCTGGTGCGTGGTGGCCGCATCGATCCCGCGTGAGCGGCAAAACGCCACCATCAGCGCGCACACGCTGACGGAATGCAGGAAGGTGTAATCGTCCTTGCTCTTGATGCGCAACAAGCCGACGAGGGCGCCGGGATTGCGCAAGATCGATTCGGTGATATCTTGCACCGTATGCTGCACGCGGTCGAGTTCGACGGCCTTGCCCAGGCGCACATCGGCCATCACCGTGCGCACCAGGCTGGCGGCCTGCCGCCGCACCTGCGTGGCGCGGGCCAGTTCCATGCCCAGCGACACGCGCGTGACCACTTGCGGCGGCGTGGCGAGTTGCACCAGTTCGCGCTCGGTCTCGGCGCGCGCCTGTGCTACGCTGGGCGCGTCCTGCACATCGAGGCCCTTGCCGCTGTCGATCACCACGTCGTGGATGCCAGCTTGCACGATCTTGCGGATTTCATCGTCGCTGCGCAACAGGAAACGGTTGCGCACGAATGGATGCGTCATCCAGTCGCAACTGAGGTCATGGATGTACATGCCCACTTTTAATTGAGACGAATCAACTTTCTTGAGCATGCTGTCATCCCACAAATACACGGCTGGAGCACCGAAGGCGCTAGAATGAGTATAACAAAATTGTTATTCTGGTGGCCGCGTTCGGCGCTGCGGCGCAACACCGTGTTTTTTCCGCTCACCGCCCCCTCAACGCACCACTATTGGGATTCATGGAACTGCGCCAATTACGCTACTTTGTTGCCATCGTTGACCACGGCTCGCTGTCGCGCGCGGCCCTGATCCTGCACGTGGCGCAGCCGGCCCTGACGCAGCAGCTGCGCCAGCTGGAAGAGGAACTGGGCGTGCAACTACTGCACCGCTCGGCCCAGGGCGTGCTCAGCACGGACGCAGGCAAGGTGTTTTATGAACATGCGCAAGCGATCCTGAAACAGGTGGCCGACGCCCGCTCGGCCGTCACGCAAAGCGCCACGCGGCCATCCGGCAATGTCACGCTGGGCTTGCCGCACAGCATCTCCGGCGCGCTGGCCCTGCCCCTGCTGCTGGCCGCGCGCGAACGCTACCCCGAGATCACCCTGCAACTGACGGAAGAAATCACGGGCAACCTCAATGAACAGCTCAAATCGGGCCGCATCAACCTGGCCGTGCTGTTCGACGATGGCCAGCTGACGCCGTTTGCCTGCAGCCCGCTGGTGGAAGAAGAGATGCGTTTTATCTGCCGCAGCGATTCGCCGTTCGCGCCCGCCGGCCATGCCGTGTCGTTCCAGCAAGCCTTGAGCGCCACCCTGATACTGCCGGGCCTGCAGCATGGCGTGCGCCCGCGCATCGACAGCCGCGCGCGCGAACTGGGCCTGGAGACGGCGAACGTGATCGAGATCAACTCGATCGCCATCCTGAAATCGGCCATCCTGGCCGGCATGGGCGCCACCATCCTGCCGGCCGCGCCCCTGTTGGCCGAACTGGACAGCGGCACCATGCGCAGCTACGCCATCCACAGCCCCGTCCTGTCACGCACGGTAGCCCTGTGCGCCTCGAAAAACATTCCCCTCACCAATGCGGGCAACGCCGTGAAAAACCTCGTGCTGCAAGTGGCCGCCGAACTGTGCGGCAGCGGGCGTTGGGTGGGGGCGAACGTACTCTCGCCCATGGCATAAGTATTTCTTATACCCCCATCGCCAAAGCGTATTTGCCCCTTCCCCTCGGTCGTTCTACACTGAGCACATTAACTATTTTAAATTTAAAATAGTTATGTGCCGCCCACACGCGGCCATCCCGTCTGCACAGCGCACGCCTTACCCGGCGCGCCCCTTGTACAGCCGTCATCTGAAACACCCTTTTGGAGACAGCCATGTCCGTGACCACGGAAAACGGCTCCGCAGCGTTCGCTAGAAACGCCGGTACCGCGCCATCTACGCCCCCCGACACTTCCCGTTTGACCAGCGTCAGCCTCGACGACAAATACACGGCCACTTCCGGCGCCATCTTCCTGTCCGGCATCCAGGCCCTCGTGCGCCTGCCCATGATGCAGCGCCTGCGCGACCAGGCCGCCGGCCTCAACACGGCCGGCTTCATCTCCGGCTACCGTGGCTCGCCCCTGGGCGGCCTCGATGAAAACCTGTGGAAAGCCAAGAAGCAGCTGGAAGCGCACCACGTACAGTTCGTGCCCGGCGTCAACGAAGACTTGGCCGCCACGGCCGTCTGGGGTTCGCAGCAGGTCGACCTGATCGGCCCGGCCAAGTACGACGGCGTGTTCGCCATGTGGTACGGCAAGGGCCCGGGCGTGGACCGCTGCGGCGATGTCTTCAAGCACATGAACCATGCGGGCACAGCCAAATTGGGCGGCGTGCTGCTGGTAGCGGGCGACGACCATGGCGCCTACTCATCGACCCTGCCACACCAGTCCGACCACCTGTTTTCCGCCTCGATGATCCCCGTCTTGTATCCCTGCAATGTGCAGGAATACCTGGACCTGGGCATCCACGGCTGGGCCATGTCGCGCTTTTCCGGCTGCACAGTGGCCTTCAAGGCACTGGCCGACACGGTCGAATCGTCAGCATCCATCGATGCCGACCCGTTCCGCGTGGAAGTGAAGATTCCGCAAGACTTCGTCATGCCCGAAGGCGGCCTGAACGCGCGCCTGTCGAGCATCCCGCTGGGCCAGCAGGCGCGCAACCAGGAAGCGCTGATGCAGGACTACAAGATCTATGCGGCCCTGGCCTATGCGCGCGAAAACAAGCTCAACCACACCACCATCGACAGCCCGAACGCCAAGCTGGGCATCATTGCGTCCGGCAAATCCTATCTGGACGTGCTCGAGGCGCTGGAAGAGCTGGGCATCGACGAGCAGATGGCGGCCGACGTCGGCATGCGCCTGTTCAAGGTCGCCATGCCGTGGCCGCTGGAGCCGGACAGCGTGCGTGAGTTTGCGCAAGGTCTCGATGAAATCCTCGTGGTAGAAGAGAAACGGCAAATCGTCGAATACCAGCTCAAGGAGCAGTTGTACAACTGGCGCGACGACGTGCGCCCGCGTGTCATCGGCAAGTTCGACGAAAAAGGCGAATGGGTCGCGCCGCGCGGCGAATGGCTGCTCACCTCGAAGGCGGATTTTTCCGTCTCGCAAGTGGCGCGTGTCATCGCCAGCCGCATCGCGCGCCTGATTTCCGATCCCGTCACCTGCGACCTGATCAAGGCACGATTGAGTTTTCTCGACGCCAAGGATGCGGTATTGAAGAAAGCCGTGAATACGCCGTTCCGCCCCGCGTTCTACTGCTCCGGCTGTCCGCACAACACCTCGACCAAGGTGCCGGACGGCAGCCTGGCCCTGGCCGGCATCGGCTGCCACGTGATGGCCACCTCGATCTACCCGGAAATGAACAAGCTGACCACGCACATGGGCGGCGAAGGCGCGCCGTGGATCGGACAAGCCGCTTTCTCGGAGCTGCCGCACGTGTTCCAGAACCTGGGCGACGGCACGTATTTCCACTCGGGCTATCTGGCCATCCGCGCCGCGCAGGCCGCCAAGGTGAACATCACCTACAAGATTCTCTACAACGACGCCGTCGCCATGACGGGCGGCCAGCCCGTGGACGGCCTCATCACCGTGCCCATGATGGCGCAGCAAGTGGCCGCCGAAGGCATCGCCCGCATCGCGCTGGTCACGGAAGATTTGAGCCGCTACAGCGACCGCAGCAACCTGCCCGCCCACGTGACCTTGCACGACCGCAAGGACATGGATGCCGTGCAGCGCGAATTGCGCGAAGTGCAAGGCGTGTCCGTGCTGATCTACGACCAGACGTGCGCGGCCGAGAAACGCCGGCGCCGCAAGAAAGGCGAGTATCCGGACGTGGCCAAGCGCATGGTCATCAACGATGCCGTCTGCGAAGGCTGCGGCGACTGCGGCGTGCAGTCGAACTGCGTGTCGATCCTGCCGAAGGAAACGGAATTTGGCCGCAAGCGCACCATCGATCAATCTTCGTGCAACAAGGATTACTCGTGCGCCAAGGGTTTCTGCCCCAGCTTCGTCACCGTCGAAGGCGGCAGCCTGAAGAAAACGAAAACGGGCGCCGGCAAGCCGGGCGAGACGGACAACTTCGGCCCCCTGCCGGAACCCGTCCTGCCCGCCTGCGACGCGCCGTACAACATCCTGATCAACGGTATCGGCGGCACGGGCGTCATCACCGTGGGCGCGCTGATGGGCATGGCGGCCCACCTGGAAGGCAAGGGCGCGTCCGTGCTGGACATGACGGGCATGTCGCAAAAGAACGGTTCCGTCACCTCGCACGTGAAGATCGCCAGGTCGCCGGCGCACATCCGCGCCCAGCGCATCGCCACGGGTGAAGCGGACCTGATTTTAGGCTGCGACATGCTGACGGCCGGCGCGCAGGACGCCGTGTCGAAAATGCGTCCGGGCCGCAGCCTGGCCGTCGTCAACCTGCACGAGCAGCCGCCAGGCACGTTTGCGCAAAATGCCGACTGGCAATATCCAACGGCGGAAGTGCGCCAGTTGATCGAGGAATCCGTGGGCGGCGCGGATGCGGCCGACTTCATCGACGCCACAAAATTAGCCACGGCGCTGATGGGCGACTCCATCGCCGCCAACCTGTTCATGCTCGGTTACGCCTGGCAAAAGGGCCGCATCCCGCTGACGGAAGCGGCCTTGCTGCGCGCCATCGAACTCAATGGCGTGGGTATCGAATCGAACAAGAAGAGCTTCCTGTGGGGCCGCCGCGCCGCCGTCGACGTGCGCAAGGTGACACAAATCGCCACACCGGCGCAAGCGATCATCGTGCAAATGCCGCAAAGCCTCGATAGCGTCATCAAAAAACGCGTGGAGTTCCTCACTGCGTATCAAAATGCTGCGTATGCGGACGGTTACTTGACCCTGGTCAAACAGGTGCGCGACCGCGAAAATACCCTGGGGCTGGGCCAGAAGCTGTCGACGGCTGTCGCCAAGAGCTATTTCAAGTTGCTGGCCTACAAAGATGAATACGAAGTGGCGCGCCTGTACACGGATGGCCGTTTCGTGGAGCAATTGCAGCAGCAGTTTGAGGGGAATTTCTCCGTAAAATTCAACCTGGCGCCACCGCTGTTTGCCAAGAAAGATGCCAAGGGCCACCTCGTGAAAGCGGAGTTCGGTTCCTGGATGTGGCGCGCCTTCAAGCTGCTGGCGAAAGCCAAGAGCTTGCGGGGCGGCACCTTCGACATCTTCGGCTATACGGCCGAGCGCAAGATGGAACGCGCGCTGATCATCGAATACCGCGAACTGCTGGCGGGAATGCTGGTCAACCTGACGGCGGACAACCTGGCTACCTGCGTGGAACTGGCCTCCCTGCCCGAGAAAATCCGCGGCTTCGGCCACGTCAAGGAAGCGGCCGTCGATACTTACCGCAAGGACAAGGCGCGATTGCTGGCGGTGCTGGCCGATGGCAGCAAGCACGCGGCCTAGGTGACTCTGGAATACAACGCTGTCAGGTAACTTGCCTGGCAGCGTTTAATTCACTATCCTGATCCTGCTATTTATTTCACCTTCTTTATCACACCAGAAAAACGACAAACACAAATTAACCATAAAAATCAATCACTTACTATCACATGACAAAACATTGGGTCGTCCAGGCAATAGCGTTGCTTAAATCCAGTCGCGACCCAGTGCCGCATGAAATCAATGAACTGGACTGGAAACTATCGTTGTCCGGCAATAAAGAGGGCGGTTTCAAAGAGCAAGCGCAACACTGGGTTAATTAACAGTGGTTGTTGGTGCTTGTAGCAACGTGATGTGCTGAGTATAAACGACGAGTGGCGATTCATAATTGAGGCGGGCAC